>NZ_BAIO01000416.1 GCF_000613305.1 Komagataeibacter kakiaceti JCM 25156 | reverse complement strand
CCGGTCGCGGCGCCATCCATGACCAGAATACGCATGGGTTATATGACCACGCAGGCGTCATCAAAGGTCAGGCGCGGCGCGCGGGGCGTGGGGGGCGGCCCGTCGGTATAGCCAAGGCTGACCAGAAAATTGGCCCGCCAGCCTGCTGCGCCATGAAGCGTCCTCCACCATCGCGGCGTCAAACCCCGACAGCGGCAGCACCGACAGGCCCAGCGCACGCGCCGCCATGATCAGGTAACCGCCCTGGAGCGTGCCGTTGCGAAAGGCGGTTTCCTCCGCCAGTCCCACATCGGCCGCGAACCACTGCCGCACGCCGGCAATGGGGCTGAGGGTGTCCATGCGCTCGAAAAACAGCGGGTCATGCGCCACGATGACCGTGACGGGCGCGGTCATCACGCGTTGCACGTTGCCAGCGGACAGGGCGGGACGCAGCCGCTCGCGGCAGCTTTCGGTGGTGATAAACACGAACCGGCCCGGACAGCAGTTGCCCGAGGTCGGCCCGAGGCTGACCAGATCATACAGTTGCCGCAGCGTCTCCTGCCCCACGGGGCGATCATTCCAGGCGAGCGGCGTGCGTGCCCTGCGAAACAGAAGATCCAGCCCAGCATCATCAAGCGCCATGAAACATTCCCAGATTACGCGCAGGCCCGCCGATCAGGCCTCTACCTGCTCCACCGATACCACTTCCGGCACATAATGGCGCAGCATGTTCTCCACCCCGTGCTTGAGCGTCGCGCGCGAAGACGGGCAGCCCGAACACGCCCCCTGCATGGTCAGCCGCACAATCCCGTCACGATACCCGCGGAAGACGATGTCCCCCCCGTCACCCGCCACGGCGGGGCGCACGCGGGTATCGAGCAGTTCCTTGATCTGCTGCACGATGTCCTCATCCCCCGGCGCAACCAGTTCTTCCACAACCTGCGCGTCACTTTCCACAACTGGCTGGCCGGTGGCCAGGTAATCGGCCAGCACGGACAGCACCTGCGGGCGCAGTTCATCCCACTGGACCGAGTCGCCACGGGTCACGGCCACGAAATCGTTGCCGAAGAAGACGCGCGCCACACCATCGAGATCGAACACCAGTTCCGCAAGGCGCGACCGCCCCGCCACGGAATCGGGCTGATGAAATCCGCCGTAGCCCCATTGGCCATGACCTCGCGCCCCGGCAGGAATTTCAGGGTCGCGGGATTGGGTGTGTCTTCTGTTTCAATGAACATTGCTCGGTCTTCCAGACATGACGGGACGGGAAAAGGCGCAAAAGTACTTTCCCAGTCCTGTTATATGATCGACCCGGCGGCGAATCCAACCCCAGGCAGTCGCATTCAGGCGCCCTGCCGTATCACGGCATTGCGGGGCAGGACAATTTCCGCGCACAGGCCGCCCTGCGGGCGGTTGAACAGACGGAACTCCCCGCCGTCGCGCGCCACCTCGCGGCTGACAATCGCAAGCCCCAGCCCCAGCCCGCCCGTACTGCGTGAGCGCGAGCCCTCCACACGGTAAAAGGGCGTGGTGACACGGCCGATCTCGGCCTCCGGCAGGCCGGGGCCGTCATCCTCCACGCGGATGCACAGCGCGTGCTCCGTCACCCGCAGGCTGACATGGGCGTTGCCGCCATAGTTCACGGCATTGTCAATCAGGTTGCCCAGCACCCGCTTCATGGCCAGCGGGCGCACCACGGCCTGCGCCTGATCGGGGCCGTCATAGGTAACGTCGCGGCCCTGATCGGCGTCATCATCCACCCGTGTCGCGAGAATCGAGCCACGTTGACCGGGCGCGCGGGTTCGGGATCCTTCTCCCCCGACAGATAGGCCAGCACGCCCGCGATCATGGCCTCCATCTCGGTCACGTCGGCCTCGATTTCCCGCTGGGCGGCCGGGTCGTCCAGAAATCCGGCGCGCAGCCGCAGGCGGGCCAGCGGCGTGCGCAGGTCGTGCGATACGGCGGCCAGCGCTTCCGTGCGGTCGGTAATCAGGCGGTTGATGCGATCCTGCATCTTGTTGATGGCGTGGGCGAGGTACCGCACCTCACGCGGGCCCTTGTCGGCCAGCGGCACCCACCGGCCCGACCCGACCGTATCGGCCACATCGGCC
>NZ_BAIO01000417.1 GCF_000613305.1 Komagataeibacter kakiaceti JCM 25156 | reverse complement strand
CACCCGCCCTGCCGTGGCGTCCCGCCGCAGCACCGTCCAGCCGAACACCACATCGGTCGCGGCGAAGGGTGTCAGCCGATCCATTTCATAAGACAGGATGCTTTCAAGCGATCTTTCCGCCGGCAGGGGAAATGTCACCTCGCGCTCCAGCAACGCATCATCGCCGGGATAAAGAATGGCGTCGTTCATGCCATGCACGGCAACCATCTCCTTCATGGCGTCATGAAGGGCTGGTGCGGTCTGCGTAAATACCCACGCGGCATCCGGTTTTTCCGCCCTGCTGGATGGACAGGAAATCTGTAAAATATTTTCCTGTTCATTACTTTTACGAACAATAACGACATCGGAGCGGTATTCGACCTGATAGCCCCCTGCTGCCCCTTCCGCGCGGCGGGTGCGGACGGGCAGGAGATCGCTGATCTGCCTTACCCACCAGCCTAAAAAATCGCGCGCGTTCATGATGCGGGAACTCGCGGGGAATGAAGGAGTTCCAGTTCCTGCCGCAATTATCCAGAAATGATGTGAAATGAAGACAGTGCGCCACGCGGCACAATCCGCTGGCCCTATGGCGCGGCATCTGCCGTGACGAACAGCCGCGCGGCGGATTGCTGGACCTGCAACTGATAGGCCCGGTTCAGGGTCGGAGTATTCGAATGGTAGTTGCCGATCGCCTCAAGCAGTGCCCCATGCGCCCTGTCCAGATGCGCCCGCATGATCGCCCCGGCGGCGGCGATATTATAGCAGGCCTCATTGCGCAGGCGTCCGTACACGATTGCCGCCGGGCTGTGCGTGTAACGCGCCAGCGGCTCCAGCCACACGGTGTTGACCTGCATGACGCCAAGGTCGCGCGTGCCGTTCGCATTCATATGCTCAAGGCCGGGATACCCCCCCTCCACCGCCTGAATGGCGGGCAGGACACGCGGCGGCAGATGGTACAGGGTCGCGACAAGCGCCATGCAACCCAGATAGGGAACACCCATGATGCCTCCGGCAGGGGGAATGGCCGTGTATTGCCTGATATTCCCTGCAACAAAAGTAAAAGTCGAGGTTTCGTTCACGCCTCACGGCAATATCGTCCCTCCCCGGCTCCGAATTTACATGAGGCCGGTTTTACCCTGATCGAGCTTCTGGTCGTCATCGCCATTCTCGGCCTGCTGATCGGGCTGGTCGCACCTGCCGCCCTGCGCCAGCTTGGCGGGGCGCGCGCATCCATCGCGCATCAGTCAATCGAGCGGATCGGGCAGGTGCTTGACCTGTACAAGCTGGATGTCGGCTCCTACCCCTCCACCGATGAGGGCTGCAGGCGCTCGTCACCCGCCCGCCCGATGCCGAAACGTGGAACGGCCCCTATGTAAAGGACGGGCGCGCGCCACTCGATCCATGGAACCATCCCTATATTTACCGCAACCCGTCGGAACGGGCCGGGCATGACTATGACCTGTGCTCCACAGGCCCCGGCGGGCGAAGCAACAACACTGACCATCAGATCTGCAATCCGTAGGATGCCCGGCATGATGGATGAAACGCTGCTGCCGCTGCTGGCCGCCCCCTTCATGGGGTCGTTCGCCGGTGTGCTGATCACGCGCCTGCCCCGGCGGCGTCCCGTCGTGCATGCGCGTTCGGCCTGTGAGTCCTGTAACGTGGCGCTGGGGCCGCATGAACTCCTGCCCCTGCTCAGTTACGGCCTGCTGCGGGGCCGGTGCCGGACCTGCCATGCCCCGATCGGCTTCTTTCATACCGCCGTGGAACTGGGCGCGCTCATGGTGGCGATAACCGTCATCGGCCTGCGGGGTCACGCGCCGCCGGATATGACGCGCCTGTGGGCCGGGTGCGTTCTGGGCTGGACGCTGCTGGCGCTGCTGGATCGACCTGCGCACCCTGCGTCTGCCCGATGCGCTGACCCTGCCGCTGCTTCTGGCCGGGCTGCTGACATGCGAACTGACGGCACCGGCGCACTGGTGGACCACGCAGTCGCAGCGATGCTCGGTTACACGGGTTTCCGGCTGGTTGCATGGGCGTATCGCGGCCTGCGGGGGCATGACGGGCTGGGTCAGGGCGATGCGAAACTTCTGGCCGCCGCCGGGGCGTG
>NZ_BAIO01000418.1 GCF_000613305.1 Komagataeibacter kakiaceti JCM 25156 | reverse complement strand
CTCCAGCACCACGCGCGCGCCCCACGCGGCGGTGCGCGTGACCTTGGCGACGGGGGTGAAGCGCGGCATGACAATAACGGCGTCGATCCCCAGCAGGGACGCATGCCGGGCCACGCCCTGCGCATGGTTGCCCGCCGAGACGGTAATGACCCCACGTTCACGCTCGCGCGGGGTGAGGAGGGCCAGCTTGTTGGCCGCCCCCCGCTCCTTGAACGACCCCACGGCCTGGAGGTTGTCGAGCTTGAGCACGATATCCGCGCCGGTCGCCCGCGAGAGTGTCTGGCACGGGACGGTGGGCGTATGCAGGACGCGCCCCTTTATCCGCTGTGCGGCGGCGGTGATATCTTCAAACGTGATCACGGTGTATGCCTAGCCGTAGGTGACTTCCAGGATTTCGTATGTCCGGTCGCCGCCGGGGGCGGGCACGGACACGCTGTCACCAATGCTCTTGCCGATCAGCGACTTGGCCAGCGGCGAGGAAATGGACAGCAGCCCCTGCTTGATGTCGGCTTCGTACACGCCCACGATCTGGTAGGTGGCTTCCCTGTCGGTTTCTTCATCCACCAGCTTGACGCGCGCGCCGAATTTCACCTGGTCGCCCGACAGGCTGGCCGGGTCGATCACCTCGGCGGAGGAGACGATTTCCTCCAGTTCCTGAATGCGGCCTTCGGTAAAGGACTGGCGTTCGCGGGCTGCGTGATATTCCGCGTTTTCCGACAGATCGCCGTGGCTGCGCGCCTCGGCAATCGCGCGTATGATCGCGGGGCGTTCTTCACTCTTGAGCTTGCGCAGTTCGTCTTCAAGCCGTTGCAGGCCGGGGCCTGTCATCGGAAATTTCTGCAAGATTTGTCCCCGAGGTGAAGGTCAGTTTCCATAACTGACTGTTGGTTGCCGTACCCGGCATATCGCATGCGGTCCCGCACGGGCACCCCACCGGCGTGCAGACCGGCAGGGTACCCGCGTAAGTGCGATACGCTCAGAATGATCCTTTAAAATAGGATTGAAGTGGCGCGACTTCAAGAACTCCCTCACGCATGGCCGAAATGGCATGCGTCGCCGCCCGCGCGCCGGCGATGGTGGTGTAGTGGGGAACGCCATGCGTCAGCGCCGAACGGCGGATGTCGAAGCTGTCCGTCACCGCCTGCGCGCCCTGCGCCGTGTTGATGACCATCTGGATGTCGCCCGAGCGGATGGCGTCCACGCAGTTCGGTCGCCCTTCCAGCACCTTGTTGACCACGCGCACGTTCACACCGGCCTCGCGCAGGCAGGCGGCGGTGCCGCGCGTGGCCATGATGGTGAAGCCCATGTCCGACAGGCGGCGGCCCAGCGATTTCACGGCCGCCTTGTCGCTTTCGCGCACGGACAGGAAGACCGTGCCCGACAGCGGCAGTTTCACGCCCGCGGCAAGCTGCGACTTGGCGAAGGCGCGCTCGAACGAGGCGTCAAGGCCCATCACTTCACCCGTGGAGCGCATTTCGGGGCCAAGGATCGTATCCACATTGGGGAAGCGGTTGAACGGGAAGACCGCTTCCTTCACCGCCACATGCGGGGCGACGGCGCGGTCATCGAGCCGGAATTCACCCAGCTTGGCCCCGGCCATGACCCGCGCACCGATCTTCGCGACTGGCACGCCCGTCGCCTTGGCCACGAACGGCACGGTGCGCGAGGCGCGGGGATTGACCTCCAGCACGAAGATTTCCTGCCCCTTGATCGCGTACTGCACGTTCATGAGGCCGACAATGCCCAGCTCGCGCGCCATGGCTTCGGTCTGGGCCTTGAGTTCGGTCACGATGGCGGGGGAGAGCGTGTAGGGCGGCAGCGAACACGCGCTATCGCCGGAGTGGATGCCCGCTTCCTCGATATGTTCCATCACACCGGCCACGTACACCTCGTCCCCGTCGGCGATGCAGTCCACATCCGCCTCGATCGCGTCGTTGAGGTAATGGTCGATCAGCACCGGGCCGTTGGCGACTTCGGCCCCCGCAAGCTGGAGCGCCCCGCGCATGTACCGCTGCAGGCTCGCGCGGTCATGCACGATTTCCATGGCGCGGCCACCCAGCACGTAGGACGGGCGGACAACCACGGGGT
>NZ_BAIO01000419.1 GCF_000613305.1 Komagataeibacter kakiaceti JCM 25156 | reverse complement strand
CGGTCGAGAAGAAGGAAGAACTGGAATCTTCTCCGTCCTGAAGCCGGGGCCCCCTCGCTCCGTTGCCGGAGCGAGAATGAGCCGATGAAGACATAAAAGTTTTTGGATGCCGCCTTCTCTCAAAAAGGCGGTGTCTCCCGAAAAAGCTTCTTCAGGCACAGTTCCATGAGAGGCTTAGCAAACAGTCCCGTCAGGTACGGTCATCCACCAGCCGCCACACCTTGCGGACACGACCGTCGCGGGCGTCTGGCGCGTCTTCCACCGTAACCAGCCCCTGGTTACGCAGCGCCTGCAGGGCCAGCCGGGCATGGTAGGTGCCCAGTTCGGGGAAAAGATCACCAATTTCCCGGACGGATCGCGCCTTTCCATCCGACAGGATTTTCAGCACGATCTGTCGCTTGCTGTCATGATTGGTCATGCGCCAGGATCGATGCTGAAAGAAAGTCATCCCGTTACTATACCAGTTCCATCCCTGACGGCCTAGCGCCGATGCACCGGATCGGGCGCGGATTGCGACAGAACCGTATGAATGGCCGTGGTCAGTCGCGTCAGTTCGGCTGGCGTTATGGTAAAAGCCGGGGTCAGATACACGATATTACGAAACGGTCGTACCCACACGCCCTGTGCGATCAGCGCGCTTTTAAGGGCGTTCATGTCCGCCACGCGCTCCAGTTCCACCACCCCGATCGCGCCCATGACGCGCACATCGACCACATGCGGCAGGTCGCGGCAGGAGTCGAGTTCGGCCCGCATCTGCTCCGCGATGCGCCCCACCTGTTCCAGGCGGGGTTCACGCGCGAACAGATCCAGTGATGCATTGGCGCTGGCACACGCCAGGGCGTTGGCCATGAAGGTCGGCCCATGCATCAGCGCATGCAGCGGATTGTCGGACAGGAAGGCTTCGAACACGTGCTGGCGGGCGACCGTCGCCGCCAGCGCCATGGTGCCCCCGGTCAGGCCTTGGACAGGGTGATGATGTCGGGCACGATCCCGGCCTGCTCACAGGCGAACATGGTGCCGGTGCGGCCAAAGCCGGTAAAAATCTCATCCAGTATCAGCAGCACGCCGTGCCGGTCCGCAAGCGCGCGCAGCCTGCGCAGGACATCGGGGGGATGAAACAGCATGCCGCCCGCGCCCTGCACCAGTGGTTCGACGATAATGGCGGCGATACGCTCACCCGACTGGCCCAGCAGGGTATCAAGCGCCTGCGCGCGCGCGTCATCGACCGGCAGGTCGGCAATGAAATGTTCCGGCAATGCGCCTGATACAGGCTGTGCATCCCTTCCTCCGGGTCGCACACGGCCATGGTGGCCATCGTATCGCCATGGTAGCCGCCACGGAAGGCGACCAGCCTTGTCCGCCCCGCCTGGCCACGGTTGAGCCAGTACTGGATGGCCATTTTCATCGCGACCTCGACCGCGACGGAACCGGAATCGGTAAAAAACACCCGGTCCAGATCACCGGGCAGCATGCTGGCCAGCCGTGTGGCCAGTGTCAGCGCGGGTTCATTGACCAGACCGCCGAACATGACATGGGGCATACGCTCCAGCTGGGCGGCCACCGCCGCGCGGATATGGGGGTGATTGTAGCCATGGCAGGCCGTCCACCACGATGCGATGCCATCCACCAGTTCCGTCCCGTCGGCCAGCGTGATGGTGCAGCCCCGCGTACTGGCGGCGGGCAGGGGCGGCAGGGCCGTGCGCATCTGGCTGTAGGGGAGCCAGACGTGTTTCATGCCCTGTTCCAGCCAGTCGGGTCCACACATGGGCTGTCTCCGTAATATTGCGTTGGCGGGATTGACCGGGGCAGCATGCTCCGGCAGGAGAATGCGCTTCATGGCCCGTTTCGATCCGATTTTCCAGACCGCGCTTGACGAGATGACGCGGCTTCATACCCGCCGCGTGCTGCGGCCGGTGCGCCACGTGGGCGCGGCCATGGTTGTGCGCGATGGCCGGGAACTGGTCAATTTCTCATCCAATGATTATCTGGCCTGTCCCATCATCCGCTCCTTGCCGCCCGCGCCGCCCAATGGCTGCACGAGGCGGGAACCGGCGCGGGCGCATCACGCCTTGTCACCGGCA
>NZ_BAIO01000420.1 GCF_000613305.1 Komagataeibacter kakiaceti JCM 25156 | reverse complement strand
CCCACCCGCGCGGCCAGTTCGGCATAGGTGACGGTGGCGCCGCAGGGTATGGCGCACAGGGCCTGCCATACCTGCCGCTGGAATGTCGTACCTGCGGGCATGGTGTTCAGGAATTCGGCTACCGTTTCATCCGGTAGTGTCCATGGATGGTCGATATAACTGATGACCGTGGCGAGGCAGGCGGCCATGTCGCCTTCATCCCGCGCGGGGCGGGCGGCGGGAAAGCGCGCCTGCAACGCCTGCCGCAAGGTGGCGGGATCGTCGCCAAGGGTGATGGCGGCAAGCCCGGCGTCGCTCATGGCCACCAGCACGCAGCCCAGGCTGGATGTGCCGGTGGCAAAGCGGATCGTGGCGGGATCCGGGCCGTTCGGGCGGTGTGGCGATGGTGTCATGCCCAAGGTCTCCCCCATGCGCCATGCCGCCCGCGGGCTGTCCGCCGCTAGCGCAGGATGCCGGTATGCCCGATGGAATAGCGCCCCGGCTGGGGCCATACGGTCAGACCATGCGGTTCCTGCCCCACGGCAATCTTGCGGGTGGCGCCGGTTGTGGTGTCGATGGCGTAGACCACATCATCAAAACGACCGGAAAGCCACAGGGTTTTTCCGTCAGCGCTCACATTACCCATATCGGGGCTGCCACCGCCGGGAATGCGCCACTGGGTCACCACCTTATCGGTCGCGAAATCGATCACGCTGACCCCACCCGCCTTGCTGTGGGGGCGGCCGTGGATTTTGTGCGAACCACGGTTGGCCACATACAGCTTCGTGCCGTCACGGCTGGGGTACAGGCCATGCGCGCCGGTGCCGGTATGGATGAATCCCGTCTCACGGAAGGTGTCGCCATCAATGATGAACACGCCATCGGCATGCATGTCGGCCACGTAGAATTTATGCCCGTCCGGCGCGGTCAGCACATCCTGTGGCATGCCGCCGCCCGATAGCCGGAGATAGCCCAGCACCTTGCGGTTGACGGTATCGACCTTGGCCAGATAGCCATCGAATTCACAGGTGAAGATGGCGTAGCGCCCGTCGATGGAGAAATCGGCATGGTTCACGCCACGGCATCGCGGCACCGAAACCGACCCCTGAAGCGCCATGGTGTGCGGATCACGGAAGTCCAGCCGTTCCCGCGCCTCGGCCACGGTAATGGCCGATTTGCCATCGGGGGTGAAATACATGTTGTACGGGTCGTCCACCGCCACTTCGGGCAACGGCTTTGTCGTGCGCGGGTCGATGGGGGTCAGGCTGCCCTGTGTCGTCCCCTCGGCATTGTTGGTGACCCACAGCGTGCGCAGATCCCACGACGGCACGACATGCTGCGGGCTTTCCCCCACCTTGAAGCGCGCGACGACCTTATAGGTCTGCGGGTCAATCACATATACGTTATTCGAGCGTAGATTGGGCACGTAAACGCGCGCGGGATCCTGCGCCACCTCCGGGTTCAGGTGGCCTGCAACCGTCTCGGTATAGATGTTGTGCGGGTCCACGACGGGCGGCATTCCAGGGATGGTGTCCACGCCCTGCGCAAGGGCGCACCCGCCTGACAGCAGCAGCGCGCCCAGTCCCAGAACCGGCAGTTTTTTCTTTTGTGTCATAATGTGATCCTGTTCCTCGCGGCCCCTATAGCACGCTGTACGGGCGGTGCAATCAGTCTGGATTCTGTCCTGTTGTGTCGTGTTGCATGGCCGCAACTGCGGCGCTGACCTGCATGTCCGCGCCCACTTCGCCCAATGCCGCTTCGGCCCGCCTGGGGTCGCCGCCATACACGCCCTGCGCCGGTGTGGGCAGCGGGGCCAGACGTAGCGCCTGCGTGCGCACAAGCGCCGGATCCACCGCCAGCATGAGCGATGTATCGGACAGGTCGGCATGCTGGCCCACCTCCGCCGCGTGGCCGTGCTGGCGCAGCCAGGTGGCGAAGGTGGTGGCGATCACATCGTAATAGGCGGGAATGTACAGCACATGCCCGCCGCGCCCGTGCCAGCGCCAGTTGAGCGTATCGGCCACGGCGCGCAGGTCGCGCTGGTAGCCGCCATGGTCCCCGATCAGTACCACGCGGCTGAACGCCCTGCACGC
>NZ_BAIO01000421.1 GCF_000613305.1 Komagataeibacter kakiaceti JCM 25156 | reverse complement strand
TGAAATCGTGCGCCAGCTTGCTGGTCGCCCCAAGCCCACACCGCCGGGCGTGATTGAGAAGGTTGCGGGCATCTGGCGTAAGGCATCCCCTGCGGAGCGCAAGCAGATCATTGAATTCTTCGCCCCGCATCTTCCCGGCTACCAGACAGAAGAAAGGGCAGCAGCATGACCCGGAATGCGCCCGAACAGCTTTCCCTGCTGGACTGGGTTCCGCCCAATCCGGTTGTACGGTTTGACCCGCGCCTGATCCGCGCCAACCAGTTCACGTCGCGCCTGTCGCGCGCCATTTCCGTGTCGCTGGACACGTGTGGGCGGACGCGGGAGCAGATCGTGGCGGAAATGTCAGAACTGCTGGAAAGGCCCATCAGCATCAACATGCTGAATGCCTATGCCAGCGTGCAGCGTGAGGGGCACCAGATCAGCGTGCCCCGGTTTGATGCGCTGATTTCCGCCACGCAGGACCGGCGGCTGCTGGAATTCATGGCGGAGCCGTTCGGCTGGGCCGTGATTGAACGGCGCTACCTGCCAGCCATCGAACTGGCGGCGGTTTCTGAACACAAAAAGGAGCTTACGCGGCGGGAAAATGCCCTGCGGCGACAGGCTATGCGTGGGGGTAGCTGGTGATGAGCAAGCGGCCATTTAAGGTGGTTTATAAAAACACCGGAACCATAGAGCGTCCTGAACGGACATTGGAAATCGGTTCGATTGCCATCGTTCATGGGCGGAATGATCCTTACATTGCCGGGGCCGCCTTGGAAAAGGATGGAACTATCACCATTGGCGGGGAAGAATTCAGCTTTCTTGCACAGCTTGCGTTGTTTGCCTTGCAGGCACCGGGCAAGGATGCAGCCGCCCCGCATGAGGTCAATTCCTGGCTGGAAGGTTATCGGGCGGCAGCTTCGCGCGTCCGGACTATGCGCTATGCGAATTCTTCATCGGGTAGCGAGACGAAGTGATGGCGGGAATTGCACAGCAGCAGTGGTTTTCGCTAACCGAACTGGCGGCAATGGCGCTTCCCGCTCTCCCTGCTACCGAACGAAATATGCGTGAAAGATGCAACGCGGAAGGATGGTTGAACCCTGGACTTAAGGGTCAGACATGGCGTGAACGCAGCGGTCGGGGCGGTGGATACGAATTCACCATGTATTCCCTCCCGCTCCCTGCACAGGCTGCCCTGGTCATGCGGATGCAGGCCGCCAATCCGGCAGCACAGAAGCCGGACGCAGACCGCACGAGGCGCGAACGTGAAGACTTGTGGTGGCGCTTTGACGCCATGCCAGAAAACAGAAAGGACGAAGCCCGCCGGGCGTATCAGATACTGGATGCGGTGGAGACGCTGATCCAGCATGGCGTGCGCAAGAATTACGCGATCATACAGATTGCGGCGCTGCGCGGCGTGGGCACGACCACGATATACAACTGGTATCGGGACGTGCGTGGGTTGAACCGATGCGACTGGCTGGCCGCTCTGGCACCGCATTATGCCACGGCCAAGGCGCGCGCGGAGTGTCCCCGTGAGGCATGGGAAATCCTGAAAGCCGATTACCTGCGCCTGTCTGGACCGACCTTCAATGACTGCTACCGGCGCTTGCAGGGGCGAGCCAAAAAGGAGGGATGGAAGTTGCCATCATCAAAAACCCTGAAACGCCGCATGGATGCGCTAGGACCGGCGCTGCTGACCCTGTGCCGGGAAGGTAGCGACGCCCTGCGCCGCATGTTTCCCGCGCAGGAACGTGACCGGTCCATCTTCCATGCCATGGAGGCGGTGAACGTCGATGGTCATATCTTTGATGTGTTCGTCGATTATCCTGGTATTCAGAAGCCCATAAGACCCGTTTTGGTAGCCTTTCAGGATCTGTTTACCGGCATGATCCTGGCGTGGCGTCTGGATGTTTCCGAAAACAAGGAGATGGTCCGTCTGGCATTTGGTGATATGGTGGAACGCTATGGCATCCCGCAGAAATGCTATCTGGATAACGGCCGTGCGTTCGCAAGCAAGTGGCTCACCGGGGGTGTAAAAAACCGCTATCGCTTCAAGCTAAAGGATGAGGAGCCGCAGGGCATCATGCCGC
>NZ_BAIO01000422.1 GCF_000613305.1 Komagataeibacter kakiaceti JCM 25156 | reverse complement strand
GCATTGCGGGCATGTCGCAGGCCGCGCACCGCATTGTGGAGGTACGCGTGGGCCAGAGCGAGATGCTGGCGGGCGATAGCTGGACCCTGACCGAGGTCCACCCCGCGCAGGGGCCGAACTACACCGCGCTGGTCGCCACCATCGAGGTACGCCACGATGGCAGGCTGATCACCACGCTCCACCCCTCCAAGCGGACATTCGCCAGCCAGCACCAGACCACGACGGAAGTGGCGATCCACACCAACCTCATGGCCGACATCTACGGTGTGCTGGGCGACAGGCACGGCACCGATGCCGACCCCACCTACGTACTGCGGCTGCATTACAACCCGCTGGCCCCATGGATGTGGCTGGGGGGACTGGTCATGGCGTTTGGCGGCGCGCTTTCCCTTTCCGACCGGCGGGTGCGCGTGGGCGCGCCGCGCCGGGCCAGGACGGCTGATATGGTGGTGGCACGATGAGCGGTCCCTCCTTCCTCCCCCACGCGGCGGCGCGTGCTCATGGCGGCCCCGCTGGTTGTCGCCGCCGGTGCGGGCGTCGGGTTCTGGCGGATGCTTTCGGGCATGTCGCATGGATCGTTTGACCCGCATGACATCCACGCCCCGGTCCTCAACCGCCCGGTGCCGGATTTCTCTCTGCCCGACCAGGCGCCGGGAACCGGCTTTTCCGCGCAGGACCTGCGTGAGCTGAAAAGCCCGGTCCTGGTCAATTATTTCGCATCGTGGTGCATTCCCTGCGTGGCGGAAATGCCGGTGCTGAACGGGCTGAAGGACCGCCTGCCGATCTGGGGCATCGCGTACAAGGACAAGCCCGAACATGCGCTGGGGTTCGTGCAGCGCGCGGGCAATCCCTATACCCGCATCGCCGCCGATCATGACGGGCTGGCCGCGATCGACTGGGGGGTGTCCGGCGTGCCCGAAACCTTCCTGATCGGGCCGGGGGGCGTGATCCGCTGGCATACGGCCTCCCCCATTACCGAGACCATGATTACCGGCACGATCCTGCCGCTGGCGGGCAGCCTGAAGCCATGAAAACCCTTTTCTCCCGCCGGACCGGCATGATGGCGGTGCTGGCCTGCCTGCTTTTCGCCCCCATGGTGGCGATGGCGGTGGATGATCCGTCCGAGATGCTGCCCGACCCGGCGCAGGAACAGCGCGCCGAGGCCATTGGCGCCCAGTTGCGCTGTCTCGTGTGCCAGAACGAATCCATCGAGGACAGCAGCGCCGACCTGGCCCGTGACCTGCGCCATGTGGTGCGCGAACATGTGGCGAAGGGGGAAAGCGACCACCAGATCATGGACTGGATGGTCAGCCGCTATGGCAACTTCATCCGCCTGCGCCCGCCGCTTACGCTGGGCACGCTGCTGCTGTGGGTCATGCCGCTGCTGGCGCTGGGGCTGGGCATCGGGGTGGCGTGGTGGACGTTGCGCAAATCCATTGTAACACCCCCGCCCCTGACGGATGAGGAGCGCCGCCGCCTGTCCGACCTGACCCGAACACGCCGAGAGTGACATGATCTGGATTGGTATCTGCCTGCTTGGCGTGATTGCACTGCTGCCCGCCCTGCTTTCCCTGCGGCGCGCCACCTTGCTACGTGATGAACGTGAATCCGCGCTGGCGCTGCATCAGGCCCAGTTGGCCGAACTGGAGCGCGACCTGAACGAAGGCATGATCGCCGCATCCGAACATGACAGCGCGCGGCTGGAAATCCAGCGCCGCCTGCTGGGTGCTGACAGCCTGCCCGCGCCCGAGATGCGGAAGGGCGCATCCACGGGCGCGATCATCGCCTGCCTGACGGGCCTGCCCGTTGCCGCCGTCGCGCTGTACCTGAGCGTGGGCCATCCCGGCCTACCCGCGCAGCCCGCTGGCCCCGCGCCTTGCGGCCATCCAGAAGGAAGACCATCGCAATGATGCGATCATCGACCGGCTACGCGAACAGTTGAAGCTGATCCCGCCGGGCGATCCCAGCCTGTTCCAGGGCTATGTGCTGCTGGGCCAGGCGGAGGCGGGGCGCGACCATTACGCCGCCGCCGCGCAGGCATGGCGGAGCGCGATCGAACAGCGTTTCG
>NZ_BAIO01000423.1 GCF_000613305.1 Komagataeibacter kakiaceti JCM 25156 | reverse complement strand
GACCAGCGCCGTACCATCCGCCGCAAGGGCAGTGGCCAGGGCCGCCCATGTCGTGCCACGATAGGTCCGGCTGCCCAGCACGGCGTGGCTGATGCTCAGGGTGTAGTAAGTGGGCAGGATCGTATCCTGCGCCAGCGTCGCCACGATGGCGTTGCCCGCGCTGCCGGTGTGAACCGCGTTCAGCGTCACACCGGAAAGTTCGGCCGTAGCGGCGGCATCGGTGCCATCGGTCACCCGCACGCAGCGGAAATCGGATGCCCCCTGCAACAGCGCGATGTTCACAGCCACGCCCATATCGCTGGCCAGTGCCTGCTTGGGGCCGAAGGCGGCCAGAAAATCGCCCATGCCCCCCACGATGACAGGCGCGCCAACCGCGCCCCATGCTGCCGTGCCCACAAGGCCGATACGCCCGGTCGCAACACCGTTGAGCGCGAGTGTCTGCGGCTGGAGGATCTGCACGTACAGGTCCGGCACGTTCAGGCTGTTGGTGTTCAGTTGCCCGGACTGGTAAATGGTCATTATGTCTGTCTTTCCGTATTGCGCGGCATGCCGCGCTGAATGGATGGATGTAATGGCTATGCCGGGTCTTAGCCTGTGGCGGACGCGCCCAGCAGCAGATCGCCCGTTACAAGACCGTCGGGCAGACCGATGCCCCCCGCCAGCATGACGGGGACGGGGCGGGTCAGATCGGTGTCATAGGTCACGAGAAAATGGGCGGGACGGGAAAACATGCCCCGGTTCATGGCCGTATCATCGTTGAATGCGGCCCGTGCCTCGATACGGAAGGTGGAGCCGTGCGCATCCGTCAGCCAGTCGGTCAGGGCCAGCGCATCGCTGAGCGCGCAGCCCAGCGCGTCCCGCCCGGCGGGAGTGGCGGACCATGCGGTTAGCACGAACATCTGCTGCTGCCTGCGGGCGATGCAGCGCGCGTTCACCACATCCGCATTGAGCGCCTGCACGTCACACGCACCGGGTATGGTGATGACGGAACCCTCCACCACCGCACCGGGCAGCGGCGTTGCCAGGGCCATGGCGACGGATTGCGCCGTATCGCCCACGCCCGCCACATGCAGGGTGCAGGCATTGCCGGTACACCCGGCAAGCCCCGACACGATCAGTCCCACCGTGCCCGCGGGCGCGACATCCGGCGCAAGCGTCACGGTAGCGGTATTGGCCTGCGTGCTTATGGTAAGGCTGGCGGGTTGCGTGCCCGCAAGGCGCCATGGGCGGCCCAGTGGTTCATCCACCCGGGCCCAGGATGCGGCCTCATCCATAATGCCGATGAAGTCGCATCCCGCCTGCAACGTATTGGCCACACCGGCGAGATCGGCCTGTGTCAGCCCGCCCCGGCGTATGACCAGCGGGCGGCCCGTACACGCGCTGCCCGGCGTGCCATCGGGGCACAGGGCGGTGGCCAGCGCCGTGGCGATGGCGGTGGAAATGGTGGAAATATCGGCCATGTCATCCCGGCTCCTGTTTCCTGTGATGGGGGAAATCGGTCATTCTCATGCCTGCTGTTGCCCCATCTGGCAGCGTGTACCCCACGGGCCGGCACGCGCGCTGCCAATGGTGTAACGCGTGCCATCGGCGTCACTGACCCACATGGTCGGCTGGAGTGTCACGCCCGGAATGGTGGGCATGAACATTTCCACCGCGCCGCCACGGATCGCGCCGGGCTGGTCCGGTCCCGGCACGCTGGTGCCCCCGCCCAGCCGGATCAGCGCGGGCCAGCCGGTGGCGAGGACGCTCTGCGCCGTCACATCGCCCGATGTGGCGTAGCCACCCGGATTGGCCAGGTCCGTTGCCAGCGCGGTGGTGGCCGTGATCGTGACCACCGTGTTGCACAGCACGCACAGCGGCGGGCGGAAGGGTTCGTACCGGGCAACAAAATAGGTCTCCCGCGCACAGGTCAGGATATCGCCCGCCCGCACATCACCAATGTTCATCAGTGCATAGACGAAGGGGACATCCCACAACGCCGGTCCGGCAAAGCCGAAGGCCCGGTCATTGCTGAACGCGGCCATGGCCTGTGCATAAGCCACGCCCAGCGGCTGCATGGCGG
>NZ_BAIO01000424.1 GCF_000613305.1 Komagataeibacter kakiaceti JCM 25156 | reverse complement strand
CCTTGGCTACCGCGCCGCCACCCTGCGCCATGACTGCGCCATAGGGCGCGCGGGCACCACCCTGCGCGGGCATGAATTCCACTACGCCACCGTCACCGATCCGGGACACGACACCCCGCTTGCGGACTGGCGCGAGCGGATACGGGGCCGGACGCGGTGGGGGCGGCGCGCGGCGGGGGCATGTTTCGGGCACGTTCTTCCATATACTGTCCGCCCATAACGGACAGTAACGGTCCCGCATGTGCGCTGAACATACCCGCCCCGGAAACAGTGCAGGCACATGGATAAACATGATGGACAGCACTGTAATGAATAATTAATAATAATTATTACTTACTTTTATCGGCTGGATTGAAGTCTTAACCCATGCGACTGAGCGACCTGCCACGCGGCACCGACGGTGTGATTGACAGCGTTGACGACCCGGACAACGCCGACCCCGTGGCACGGCGTTTGCGTGAACTCGGCTTTGTGCCGGGCGAAGCCGTGCGTGTTGTCGCGACCGCGCCCATGGGCGGTGATCCGCTTGCGGTGCGCATCGGGTTCACCCGCTTCGCCCTGCGCCGCACGGAGGCGGAGCGGGTACACGTCCACACGGTGAAAGAGCAGGAATGACCACCCTTAACATCGCACTGGTCGGGAACCCCAACTGCGGCAAGACCGCCCTGTTCAACCTGCTGACCGGCAGCAGGCAGAAAGTGGCCAATTACGCGGGCGCCACCGTTGAACGCAAGGAAGGCTGGTTCACCACCGCCGGTGGCCGCCGTGTCCGCCTGCTGGACCTGCCCGGCGCGTACAGCCTGAACGCCACCAGCCCCGATGAGGCCGTGACCCGCGATGTCTGCGCCGGAACCTATCGGGGGGAAACGCCCCCCGACCTGCTGGTATGCGTGGCGGATGCGACCAACCTGCGGCTGCACCTGCGTTTCGTGCTGGAAATGCGCGCCATCGGCCGCCCCGTGATCCTGGCGCTGAACATGATCGACGCCGCCCGGCGCAACGGCATGGAAATCGACCTGCCGCGCCTGCAGGCGGAACTGGGCATGCCCGTGGTCGCCACGGTTGGCGTCAGGCGCGATGGCGCGGGCAGCCTGCTGAAGGAACTGGACGGCGCCCTGCCGCCCGTACCCACCCCGCTTCCCCCCGGCACGGACCTGCACGCGATGGTGCGCGGCATCCTGGCGGACTGCGTGACCCATTCCGCCCCCCTGTCCGACCGGGTGGAGGAACGGCTCGACCGCTGGGTGCTGCACCCCGTATGGGGGCCGGTCCTGCTGGTCGTGCTGCTGTTTTTCATGTTCCAGGCGGTGTTCGCATGGGCGCAGCCGCTCATGGACGGGATCGACGCGGGCATGGGCATGCTGGGGCAGGCGGTGGGCCAGATGCTGCCGCCGGGCGTCATGCGCAGCCTGATCGTCGATGGCGTCATCGCGGGGGCGGGCAGCGTGGTGACGTTCCTGCCGCAGATCCTGATCCTGTTCCTGTGGATACTGGTGCTGGAGGAATCGGGCTACCTGCCGCGCGCGGCCTTCCTGCTGGACCGGTTCATGTCGGTTGCGGGGCTGAGCGGGCGGTCCTTCATTCCGCTGCTGTCCAGCTTCGCCTGCGCGGTGCCGGGCATCATGGCCACCCGCACCATCCAGAACCCGCGTGACCGGCTGATCACGATCCTGATCGCCCCGCTCATGACCTGTTCCGCGCGGCTGCCGGTCTATACGCTGCTGATCGGGGCGTTCATTCCCCACCGCACCATCGCGGGGTTCCTGAACCTTCAGGGTCTGGTGCTGTTCGGGCTGTATGCGATCGGCATCGGTTCGGCCTGATTGTGGCGCGCGTGCTGCGCTGGCGCAATGCCGACAGGCAGGAAGCCACGCTGCTTATGGAACTGCCCGCCTACCGGCTGCCCAACCCGCGCGATCTCGCGCTGGGGCTGTGGGAACGCGCGCGCATATTCCTGGTGCGCGTGGGAACCACCATCGTCTCGCTCACGGTGCTGCTCTGGGGTCTGTCCAGCTTTCCGCCGCCCCCCGCGGGCGCGCCGGGCCCGGCCATTGACT
>NZ_BAIO01000425.1 GCF_000613305.1 Komagataeibacter kakiaceti JCM 25156 | reverse complement strand
GCGACCGCCCCGAGAGCATGATGCCCGGAATGCGGTTGGCCGGTAATTCAGGGCCGCCGCCGCTTCCATGACCTTGCGCCGGGTCTCCGGGGCGATGCTGGCGCCGTGCGAGAAAGCACGCGACACGGCGGACTGCGACACACCGGCCCGCCGGGCGACATCAGTTGACGTAACCGGTCGTGTAATGCTGACCTCCCGCACCGATGGCTGCTGCTGCACGATACCGCCATTTACACTGTCGGGTGGAGAATGACCACCGTGCGCGCATGAATACGCGGCAGTGGTCAGTGGGGCCTTACCCCTCTCACCGGTTCCGGCCATGACATACCCCTTCCGGCAGCCACCAGCCTCCACCCCGGATCAGCCCGTTGGCGTCCGGTTCAAAGCCACGTTTGCGCTATGGGGGATATAAGCCCGGTCACGACGGAAACGCCGGGACGGGGCGGCATGCGGTAATGTATCCATTTGCAATATACCACCAGACCACGTTGTAAACTGTTCGCAAACCCGGCAATTTATGGCATGGACATGATATGCGAATGCGTCGCATTATTTTATTGTCCATAACAGAAGAATGCCCATGCCCCGCGACACGGCACGCCCCGGTTCCAGTCTTGCGATAAACAGGTTTTTCAGTGCCGTTGCCGCCTGCCTGCTCTCCTACCTCGCCGCCTGTCTGGTGCTGAAGGATTTTATCCGGTGGGCCGGACCGAACCCGGCCGGGGCCGCGACGCTGGGT
This sequence comes from Komagataeibacter kakiaceti JCM 25156, assembly GCF_000613305.1. The sequence continues at coordinate 1,309 of NZ_BAIO01000425.1, read as the reverse complement.
GATATCGTGGCCATAGCCTGCCTGCCTGTCCTGATCCTCATAGGTTTCGGGGGCAATACACGCCAGCGGGGCCTGCTGGTGGTGTGCGCGCTGGGCGCTCTGGCCGCCCTTGGCTGTTTTGCATGATGCGTGAAACCCTGCGCACACGAATGGGCTGGCTGCACGGCTGGGTCGGGTTCCTGTGCGGGCTGTGCCTTCTATGTATTTTCGTCACCGGCACGCTTACGGTTTTCGATACCGAAATCACGCTATGGATGCAGCCGGAAATTCGCGTACGGACATATACCCCCCCGACCGAAACCGCCCTGCATGCAGCCGCGCAGCTACTGCGCGACCAGCAGGCACGGGGAATCCAGTCCTTCCTCAACCTGCCATCGCGGCGTTCACCCACGTTGCAGGTCCTGCATTTCAACGGCCACGAATTCACGGGGGATGTCCTTGATCCCCACAGCGGCGCGCGGATCCCGACCCGTGAAACGGCGGGAGGGAAATTCTTCTATGACTTTCACTACACCCTGCGCAGCGCCGATATGGGCGGGGTGCGGATTGTCGATATTCTGACGCTGGCGCTTCTGGTTGCCGCGGGGTCGGGCGTCGTGATCCACCTGCGCGCGCTGCTGCCCGATCTGGTCATGCTACGCCTGTCCGTCTCACCCATACGGTCGTGGCTGGATGCGCATCTTCTGGCCGGGGTTCTGTTCCTGCCCTTCATCATCATGTGCAGTTACACGGGAATACTCGTCCATGCCGACAGGCTGTTCCCCTGGCAGCCTGCCGTCGGCCACCACCATCATGGCGGCAAGGGCGGGCGGCAGGGTCACGGCCCGTCCACGCCAGCCACGACCCTGTTGCCGGTGCCGCCACTGACCCCCCTGCTGGCCACGGCGCGGGAAAACCTGCAGGGCCGGGAATGTGGCTTCATTCTGTTTGCGCCAGACCGCCTGACCATCTCGGCCAGCGATGCATCCGGCCCGTATCTGAGCCGCGACCATGTGGATTTCAGCCTGCCCGATGGCCACCCGCTGGGCACCACGCTCAACCGTGGCGAAATCGCCTCCACCATGCAGCTTATGCGCGGGCTGCATTACGCGCGCTTTGCCCCGCCCGGGCTGCGGTGGCTCTACTTCATTTCCGGCCTGTCGGCTACGGCCGTCATGGCTACCGGGCTTGTTCTGTTCCTGATGAAACGCCGCCGCAAATCCGGGCATCTCATGGCCTTTCGTGTGGCGGAGGGACTGACGATCACCACCGTTTCCGGCCTGCCGCTTGGCGTCCTTGCCTTCCTGTGGGGCAACCGGCTGCTGCCCCC
>NZ_BAIO01000426.1 GCF_000613305.1 Komagataeibacter kakiaceti JCM 25156 | reverse complement strand
CTGGAAGCCGCCCTTGCCGCCGGGCTGGAGGAGGGGTGAGGATGTCCGTCATTCATGAAAGCCCCCTTGTCCACGCCCTGTCGGCGCGGCACGGCATGCCGGTGCTGGACACCCTTGTCACGGCGCCGCCGGGGCTGACGGTGGTGTTCCTGCCCAGCCATGCCCGGCCGCATCTTGAAACCCCGGATATTGCGGCTGTCCTGCCCGACCTGCTGCGGGCCGCGCAGACATTGCTGCCCCCCGATACCCCCCTGCGCGGGGCGGTGGCGGATGCGGCGCTGGAAGCCGAACTGTGCGGGCGTATCGACGGGCTGAACCTGCCTGCGCTGGTCCTGCTGCATGATGGGGTGCCAACCGGCATGATCCCCCGCATGCGCGACTGGGATGAATATGGTCGCCTGTTCCGTGGAATTCTCTCCCCCTATTGCAATGCTGGCCAGAAAGATGTTTCGGCATGACCGCCTCCTTCGCCTTTCCCCCCCGGGGCTTCGGCCCCGGTTCCATGCCGCCTGATAACGAGGAGGGGCTTCAGTACCTCGCCATGCCATCGGGCGTGCATGTATATGCGGCCCATACGCCCGAAATTGATGATCCGGCGCGCGTGCGGCCCGCCATCGGGCTGCTGGAGCAGGTGCGGGATCTGGCGCGGGCATGGACGCCGGGCCATTCCACCATCGTCAGGCGCGCCGGGCTGGATGCGGCCAGCCAGGCCGTGTTTGACGACGCGCTGGGGGAAGGGGAGGTCTCCATCGTGCTGGAAGACGCCGCTGGCCGGATCGAGGTGCAGGAAAGTGTCTTTGCCGGGGTGTGGTCCCTGCGCGCCGCGCGCATGGCGCGGGTGAGGCCGGGGCCGTGCGTGAGCAGGTGGAAATCGCGGCCTTTCCGCGCGTGATCCTGTCCCGCGCCTTTCCCGCGCGCGGCCCGCGCCGGATATGGCCGATCATGTCACGCCCGGTGTGGTCAACGCGCCGGCGGTTCTTACGGAACTGTGCGACCATGCGGCGCGATGGCGCCCCGGTGTGCCGGCGCATGTCGTCAATCTGAGCCTTTTGCCCCACACGCCCGAGGATCTGGACATGATCGCGCGGGTGCTGGGGCGGGGTCACGCCACCATCCTGTCACGTGGGTATGGTAATTGCCGTATCGAAGCGACAGGCACGCCCCATGTCTGGCGTGTGCGGTATTACAATTCCATGGACACGCTCATTCTCGATACCATCGAGGTGACGGACGTGCCGGAGGTCGCCTGCGCCGCGCGGGAAGATATTGCGGATTCAGCCACCCGGCTGGCTGAAATCTGCACGGCCCTGGCGGCGGTGGAACCTCCGGCATGACGGATGTATTTCACGGGTTTGAAGGCTCCTATCTTGGCAATGCGGAGCGTCTCAGGCCTGATTCCATCATGGAGTGCAAGATCTGCTGGTCGGTCTATGACCCGGCGCAGGGATGCGCGACATGGCAGATTCCCCCCGGCACCCCGTTCGCGGACCTGCCGGATCACTGGCGCTGCCCCACATGCGATGGCGCGCGGGAGCAGTTCATGGTGGTTCCCCCCGCTGTGGCCGCCCCCCCCGGCATGCCGGATGCAACCCGGCCGACCACACCGGTATCCCCCATGGCGGAACAGGAAGGGACCGGCAGCCCACCCGAAAGCGATGAAGCCGATGGTCCAGCCCGGAGCATGGAGGCGGCGTTTCGTGAAATCCATCGCGGGCAGATGCGCGGCATCCCCCTGCTGAACGAGGTGCTGGGCGTGCGTGCGGTGGGTTTTCGCCCATATGGGGGGCATTTTCTGGGCATCCTGATCACGCCATGGTTCATGAACCTGATCCTGGCCCCGGGCATGGCCGATGACTGGTCCGGTCTGGTATCGGGTGACAAGGAACTGATCGAATTCCCTTCGGGCCGGTATGAGTTCACCATCGTCAACCGTGCCGCCCGCGCCGACATGCCATGCTGCCGCCCTACAAGGCGTGCTCGCTCTTCTCTCCCGTGTTCGAGTTCACCACCATGCTTCAGGCGGTCGAGACGGCGCGGGCGGCGCTGGCGGC
>NZ_BAIO01000427.1 GCF_000613305.1 Komagataeibacter kakiaceti JCM 25156 | reverse complement strand
TGCCCGGCGCTGAATCGCGCGAAGAAGAACACGGCCACGCCAATAGCGATATGAACCCGACGGACGCGCTGTTCGACGCCATCAACCGTGGCAGTCTCGGCGCGGCGAAGGAAGCCCTGAACCGGGGCGCGGACATGACCGCCCATAACGAACTGGGGCAGTCGCCGCTGGATATGGCGATCGACCTGAACCGCAACGACATCACCTTCCTGCTGCTGTCCATGCGCACGTTTTCGGATTCAGATCCGCATTTCGCCTCCAACAGTCTGGAGGAAGGCGATGACATGCCGCCGCTCACCATGCCCCGGCATGCCTCGACCAAATCCTCCATTGACCGGCGCTACGATGCCTCGGGCGGGCATGCCGAACCTTCCATCGGGTTTCTGGGCTTCGGCGGCAGCTAGTCCGGCCGTGGGGCCGGGGCGTTCAGGCCGGCCTCGATGGTGGTGATTTCGTGCATGATTTCATCCACCCCCCGCGTGGCGGCACGCCGGGTGTTGGTGAGCAGGATGAATTCGACCGTCATCGGGCGCGGGGAATAACGCTGGCTGCTGACGCGATAGCGCTTGTAGCCGCGTGTAAAAACCTGCACGTCGCCCCGCGCGCAATTGGCCTGGATCATGTCCGCAAGCGGAATGAACCCGTCCGTGCTGTAGCTGGTCGCGATCCAGCCCGTGGGCAGCACGGATAGCAGGCTTTTGTACGCCGCCAGCGCCTGCCTGCGGTAATTGTAGGGGCTGCGGCGCTGCGTGCGCCAGTCCAGCCTTATGGCCGCCTTGTCCCGCCCGGTGATCTTGGGAGCAAGTTCCGGCTTGTCCCACAAGGCGATCGTGTTGAGTACATGGTAGTTCGCGCCATAGGGATGCTGGTTATAGGGCGGGTCCACATAGGCAATGGCGGACTCCCCCACGTAATCCGTCAGCTTCGCGGCCAGTTCCTGCGCGTCCATGCGCAGAACGGGGTTGTCGCGCCCGTTATCGACAAAGCAGGCCGGGCGCAGGCTCAGTTCCGCCGCGATACGGTACAGCGCGGTACCCGTCCGGCCACCCCAGCCCCGATGGAAGCCCTTGAACAGCCCGCTGGTGTTGCTGTTGTAGCTGGCGCTGTACAGTAACGGGGCCAGCAGGCAGGCCTTCTGCCCGGCGTCAAGCAGGCCGTCATGTTCCCATTGCGCGATCCGCTCGCGGATGGCGTCGATGCGCATGCCGTTCTTGCGCATGTAGAACATGCGGTCACGCGCCGTGTCGTAATGCACATCGTCATCGGGACAGAGATGCCGCGTCACCCACCCCGCCACGGGCGGCAGGGCGTTGAGTTCGGCAATGACCTGCCCATAGCCACGCCCGCCATGAAAGACCGGGGCGGACTGCGTGCCCACGTGGCAGCGGTTCAGCAGTTCGCTATAGGGTTCCCAGTCATTGGACACCACGCGGAAGCCAAGGCTCTTGGCCAGGCGGGAGACAACGCCCGTACCGGCGAACAGATCCACGAAATCGGTCTGGCGCGGGACCGCGCCCGTCGCCGCGATGGCCTGCGCAATCAGGTCCAGCAGTTTGCGCTTGTTACCGATATAGGGGATCAACTGGCTGAACAGGTAGTCATCCGTCACCACGGCGGAATGGCGCGCGGCATTCCATTGCGTTGCGGGCATTTCGTACGGTCCGGCGGTTTCAGCCAGTCGCTTCATGCTGTCAGCCCCACCGGCCCCTTCCCCCATGAGCCGCGATCACGCCATCAGGATGCGACGGCTGCCTGCTCCGCCCGGATCTCGCCGCGCAGTTCATCAAGCTGCACCATCGCGCCTTCGCGCTCGAAATACCAGAACGTCCAGCCATTGCACGAGGGCGCATTGGTCAATGTCGCGCCCATCTTGTGAATGGAGCCACGGTTGCGCCCGCTGACCAGCGTGCCATCGGGCGAGACCGTGGCGCGCACGCGCTTCTGCCGGTCCATGAGCACCGTGCCCGCGGGCACCATCCGCGTTCCACCAACAGGCCAAAGGGCACGCGCGGCTTTCACGCCGGGCCGGGGTGGTCAGCACGCTATCC
>NZ_BAIO01000428.1 GCF_000613305.1 Komagataeibacter kakiaceti JCM 25156 | reverse complement strand
TCGTCCTGGACCGCTGCCCCGAGACTGGTGCGGTACGCGTGCGCCCGGTGCTGCCGGGCGGACAATATGGCGACCCGCTGCCCGTAATCGAACGGTATGCCTGCGTGTTCACCACGTTCGGCAGTCCCGACACCCCGATCGTGGAGATCGCGGAAGCGGGTGAGCCGGACCGGCGGGTCGTGCCATGCGGGTGGTTCACCATTCGCGCGTCCGGGCCGCGCATTGTCGAGAATTTCCTCGACATGGCGCATTTTCCTTACGTCCATACCGATATTCTTGGTTCGGAACCGCATACCGATGTCGGCCCCTATCATGCCGAGATCAGGGCGGATGTGGACGAGGTCTGGGCGACCGGCTGCCATTTCTGGCAACCACGCGGCGCCGCGACCGAACGCGGTGGCGGCGGCATGATGATGCATATCGATTACCGCGTGCCGTCTCCCTTCATTGTCATGCTGTACCGCACCGCTCCGTCCGCGCCCGACCGGCGGGACGCCATCGCGCTGTTCATCCAGCCGATGGGGGAGGAACTGTGTCGTGCCCAGCCGGTCGAATTCCTGGTTGATGAAATATCCACCCATACCGAACTGCTGCATTTCGAGCAGGTCATCTTCCTGCAGGACCGGCTGATTCTGGAAAATCAGGTGCCCCTGCGCCTGCCGCTCGACGGGCAGGCCGAAATTCCCACCCGCGCGGATACCGCCTCCGTCGCCTATCGCCGGTGGCTTGCGGCCAAGGGGCTCGGCTATGGCACCATTCTCCCCCACGGACAGGGAAAGCGCGCATGACCATTCTGCCGGAACTATACGAATTCCCCCTGGATGACGAATGCTACAAGGTCCGTCTCGCCCTTTCGCTCATGGGGGTGGCCTACCGTTCGCGCCCGGTGGACATGATACCGGGGCGCGAACATGAACAGCCCGCCTTCCTGCGTATCAATCCGCGCGGCACGTTGCCGGTCTGGGTGGATGGCCCGGTGGTCCTGCGTGAGGCGGCGACGATCATACTGGTCCGCGCGCGCGGCCTGAAGGTGGGCAACTGGCTGCCCACCGATCCCGTGGCCTTCGGCGCGGTCATGGACTGGCTGGTGTTTTCCGTGCGCGACCTGCATGCGGCCCATCAGGCCCGCGCCTGCGCCCTGCTGGGGCAGGACGCGCCTTCGCCCGCATTACGGGCCCGCGCGCGCCACGGTCTCAATGCGATGGAGGACCACATGGTCCTGCGTCATATCGAAGGGCATGAGTGGTTTGCCGATGCGATGCCCACCATTGCCGATGTCCTGCTGTTCCCCGCTTTCGCGCTGTGCCGGGATTACGGGCTGGATCATGACGGTTTTCCGGCATTGCGCCAGTGGATGCGCGCCATGCGCACGCTGCCCGGCTTCATAACCATGCCGGGCATACCGGATGTCACCTGAAGGGGATGGCATGACACCTTTTCCCTTCATCCACCGGCCCCGGGGGCTGGAGCAGGCGGCCAGCCTTCTGGCCGGGGGGCACGCCCTGCTCATGGGCGGCGGCACGGCGCTACGGATTGAATGGAACCGGGCGCTGCCACGGGGCAGGGTGGTGATCGACCTTTCCGGCGTGGAGGACACCCGTTATGTCAGAGTCGCGCCGGGGTGGATCGGGGCGGGCGTGCCATTGGCCACGCTGGAACATGATGACCGGGTGCCAGCCCTGCTGCGGCAGGCGATCGGCAATGTCGCATCACCTGCCGTGCGCCGTCTGGCGACACTGGGCGGACAGATCGGAGGGCGGTCGGGATGTACCCTGGCCGCCCTTCTTGTCATGGAGGCATGGGTCCAGATCCTGCCACCGGGGGAGCGCGCGCCCGTGATACAGCCGTTGGCGCAGTGGCTCCGCGACCCGCCGGAGGGCATCGTGGTCGGGGTCGGATACCCCGTGCGGGACATGGAAAACTGGCGGTGCTTCTACCGCAAGGTCGGATTGCGGCAGGCGTTCACCCCCGCCATGGCCGTGGTGGCCGCCATGGTCCGGCAGTCGGAAGATGGACGTATTGCCGATATCCGGCTCGCTGTGGGCGG
>NZ_BAIO01000429.1 GCF_000613305.1 Komagataeibacter kakiaceti JCM 25156 | reverse complement strand
CGCAGGCCGCCGCACCGGCCACGACCACCCCGGCGGCTGGTGAAGCCGCCCTTCCGCGCCACGCAAACCCGCCTGAAACTGCGTTAAAGGCTTGGCGCGGGCGCGCCTTGCTAGTATAAGCCGCCCCGTTCCCGACTGGCTGGTCAATAGCGGCCCTACGGAACCACGGCGCAGGGATATGTCATAATGATTACATTGCCCCCCGATTATCGCCCTTCGGAGGATGAGGAATTCATGAATCCGCAGCAGGTGGAATATTTCCGCCTCAAGCTGCTGAAATGGCGAACGGATCTTCTCAAGGAAGCGGATGAAACGCTTGCCAGCCTGTCCGAGGGCGGCATCCATGAAGCGGATATTACCGACCGGGCCAGCGTCGAGACCGACCGCGCGCTGGAACTGCGCACGCGGGACCGGGCCCGCAAGCTGATTTCAAAGATCAATCAGGCGCTTCAGCGTATTGAATCCGGAACATACGGCTATTGCGAGGAAACGGGCGAACCCATCGGCCTGAAACGGCTGGAAGCCCGCCCCATCGCGACCCTGTCGATCGAGGCGCAGGAACGTCACGAACGCATGGAACGCATCCACCGCGACGACTAGGGGCGACTTCCCCCGCCCGGCCACCCCGATTTGTCGGAACACGGCAAATAAGGGGTTGCCAGCCGGGGCAGGAAAAGTTAGGAAGCGCCCATACAGTGCTGCTGTAGCTCAGTGGTAGAGCACTCCCTTGGTAAGGGAGAGGTCGACAGTTCAATCCTGTCCAGCAGCACCATAATTTCCCCTGACATTTATGGTTCCCGTCCTGACCCGCCATAGGATGGCGGCAATGAGGCGCGACCCTGTCTTTCGCGCTGTCCTGCGGGCGGGAGTACATCCCGCCCTCACATGGCGCGGGTGGACTCCGCTATGCTCCAAAAGCGGTTTCGCCCCGGCTTTCCCACGCGCTACGTGATTGCCCCGGGCGGACACGCGACATAACGCGGCACCCGTCAAAACCGGGCAGGACCATGCGCGCACGGACCGCGTGTATGGCTGTCCGTATTTTCTGGAGTTACGGATGCGTATTCTTGTTACCGGCACGGCGGGATTCATCGGCTACCACATCGCCCGCCGCCTGCTGCGCGACGGGCATGCCGTAACGGGTATTGATGGCATGACGGCCTATTACGATGTGGCGCTGAAGCACAGACGCCATGCCATGCTCCGGGAATTCGCCGCGTTTACCTGCCATGAATTCCTGCTGGAGGATGCACAGGCCCTCCAGAACGTCTTTGCGCAATGCGAGCCGGAACTGGTGATCCATCTGGCGGCGCAGGCGGGCGTGCGGTACAGCATGGAAAATCCGGGCGCCTATATCAACGCCAATATCGTCGGTACCTATAATGTGCTGGAACAGGCCCGTGCGTACCGCCCCGCCCATCTCATGATCGCCTCGACCTCCTCGGTCTATGGGGCGAACCGGGAGGTGCCGTTTACGGAATCCCAGCGTTGTGACCATCCGCTCAGCCTTTACGCCGCGACCAAGAAGGCGACGGAGGATCTGGCGCATTCCTATTCCCACCTGTGGAAAATGCCCGTCACCGTCTGCCGGTTCTTCACGGTTTATGGTCCATGGGGACGGCCTGACATGGCGCTGTTCCGGTTCACGGCCAATACCCTGCGGGGCAGGCCGATCGACGTTTACAATAACGGCGATATGGCGCGCGATTTCACCTATATCGATGATGTGGTCGAGGCGCTCCACCGTCTGGGCGGCACGCCACCGCGCGGGCCGGGGGAACGTGATGGCGGCGCAAGTCCGGTCGCGCCCTATCGTGTTGTCAATATCGGCAATGGCAGGCCGGTCAGCCTGCTGGCGTTTATCGAAGCCATTGAAAAGGCGCTGGGCAAACCCTGCCTGCGCAACAACCTGCCCATGCAGCCCGGTGACATGCCGCGCACCTGGGCGGACTGCACCACCCTGCGCGCCCTGACCGGCTTCAGCCCCGCCACCCCCGTACAGGCCGGGGTGGATGCGTTCGTGACATGGTACCGGACCTGTTA
>NZ_BAIO01000430.1 GCF_000613305.1 Komagataeibacter kakiaceti JCM 25156 | reverse complement strand
CCACCGCCTGCGCCTGCGCGAAATAGATCAGCACGTTGCGGCACAGGATCAGGTCGAACGGACCGGCGGGGCCGCCATCGGGGCGCAGCAGGTCAAGGATGTTGCTGTAGCTGAACCGGACCATGCGGCGGTAGCGGTCATGCAGCCGCCATGCGCGCGCGCCGACCGGAACGAACCAGCTGCCGCCGGGCGGGGGGGATGGTCACGCAGGGTCCAGGCGCTGAATTCCGCCCGCTGGGCCTGTTCAAGGGCGCGGTTGCTGATGTCGGTGCCCAGAATTTCTATGTGCCAGTCCGCCACCACCATGTCCGCCTCCTCCAGCAGGCGCGTGAGCAGGATGGCCAGCGAATAGGGTTCGGCCCCGTTGGAACAACCGACACTCCATATGCGCAGGTGCCGCGTCGTGGCCGCGCGGCGGATCAGTTGCGGCAGGATGGTGTGTTCCAGCGCCTGGAACTGCTCGGCATAGCGGAAGAAGAAGGTCTCCCCGATGGTGATGGCCGATTCCAGTTCGCGCCATTCCGCGTCGCCCCGCGTCTCATCGGAGAGCAGCGCCAGATAGTCGTGGCAGGTAAGGCAGCCATGCAGCCGCATGCGCGCGCCCACCACCTGTTCCAGCAGGTCGGTCTTGTCCACGTAATAATGCAGCCCCGTACGCAGGGTCACGGCATTGACCAGCCGCCGGAAACCGGCAGGCGGAAAGGCGGCCGGTCCGGTCATGGATGGTCCTCTCCCTCGCCCTCGTCCGCGCCTTCGGTCCCCGCCCACAGCGCGGCGCGGGCCTGCGTGCGCGCCATGAGATCGTCAAGCCGCATGCGCTCGCCCCGTGTCAGGATGTCGGCCATGCGCAACATGCAGGCAATGCCGCCATCCTTCAGTTCCAGTTCCTGCCCCGCACACTCCACCTCCGGCCCCGCGCCGTCAACAGCGCCCGGCAGCAATACGCCCGCGCGCGTCACCTCTCGCGCACCATCAACCAGCAGCGCCACATGGCCGCCCCCCTCCAGATTGCATAAAAGCAGCGGGCGGTAGAGCAGATCCAGCGGCTGGCTGACGGCGCGCGCGCGTTCGCCCAGCAGCACACCCAGATCAAGCACCACCACCCGCGCCGCCCCCAGCCTGAACCAGCCCGACACATGCGGCAGGGCCACCGCCAGCGGCAGAAGTTCGGGCACCGGCATGCACTCGCGCACGACCTGCCCCGCGGGCAGGCCATAAAGCCGTTCCCCCACGCGAAAGACCATGACGGGCGCGATTTCCGCGCGGCATGGCCCGGGCGTGCCGCCCTGATGTGCCGTGGCGTGATCCATACGGTTGCGCAACCTGCTGTTTCCCATATGCACAAGGCAGAAGTTTGCATTTAATACAAGCCATCGCTACCTCGGGCAGGAATGCGTTTCCTTCAATTCGGGGAAGCTGCCCCGTGGCCGGAGTCTTGTTTCGATGGACAGTCCCATTTCCAACCCCTCAACGGAACGCGCGCCCGTGCGGTCGGGCCGTGGCGTTAACGTGGCGCGCATCCTGCGGGTAACGGTGTGGTCGATTTTCTACTTCCTGTTCTATCTGGTCCAGCAGGTCTCCGAACTTGTCGCCCCGCTTGTCCTGATCCTTGGCATCGGGTGGAGCCTGCTGCCGCATATCATGGGCATCGCGACCAACGCCGCCGGAAGCGACCCGCAGACGCGCGACATGATCGCGCGGGTGGCCCATTCCATCCCCGACCATCTGGAAGTGGGCACGCATCTGTCACGCCCTCGGCGCTCGTGTTTGACGGGCTTGCGCTCATGGCGGCGGCCGCGCTGTGCGCCACGCTGTCCACCATCGCCGCGCGCACCATGTAGGGACGGGACGGACCCAGCCGCATGTTCCGCCTGCATGATGTCAGTTACGCCTATGGCGACAGCCGCACGGGGCAGGCCGCGCTATCGCATGTCAGCCTTGACGTGCCGCAGGGCGAATTCCGCTGGCTGCTGGGGCCATCGGGCGCGGGCAAGTCCTCGCTGCTGTCCATCCTCTCGCTGGAGGCGCAGGCCAGCGCCGG
>NZ_BAIO01000431.1 GCF_000613305.1 Komagataeibacter kakiaceti JCM 25156 | reverse complement strand
GCTGGACCGCCTGGCGGCGGACCTGCCGGTGGGGCCGTACCTTTACCCCGAGGACGACCTGACCGACCTGCCCGACCGCCTGCTGGCGGCCGAACTGGTGCGTGAGCAGATCTTCCTCCAGACACATGAGGAAGTGCCCTACGCCGCCACGGCCGAGACGGAAGGCTTCGCGGAACGCCCCGATGGCTCGGTACGCATTGACGTGACCATCTACGTGGCGCGCGCCTCGCACAAGGCGATCCTGATCGGTGAGCGCGGCAGCCGGATTCGCGCGATAGGCGAAAAGGCGCGGCGTGAACTCGGCCGCCTGCTGGGGCGGACATGCCACCTTTTCCTCAACGTCAAGGAACGCGCGGGATGGGACGAGGAGCGCGCCCGCCTGCGCGCCATCGGGCTGGACGACGCATCCTGAATCCTTAAAAGAGGGACATCATCGGCTTGTGGGGGGGGGCATCCCTCTATATGACAGGGCATGGCCGGGCGGCCTGCCCGTTCCTAGCCCCGTCTGCCTGACCTGTTCCGAGGACCAATGACCCAGCCAGCCAAACCCCAGTCCGCTGCCTCCTACAAGCGCGTCCTCCTGAAGGTGTCGGGGGAAGCCTGATGGGAAGCGGGTCGTACGGGGTCGATCCGGCGACAGTGGACGCCATCGCCGCCGATGTGGCGGCCGTGGCCAGCACCGGGGTCGAGGTGTGTCTGGTCATCGGCGGCGGCAACATTTTCCGTGGCATGGCGGCCGCCGCGCGTGGCATGGACCGCGCGCAGGGCGATTACGCCGGCATGCTGGCCACCGTCATCAACGCGCTGCTCATGCAGAACGCGCTGGAACGCCATGGCGTGCCCACGCGGGTCATGACGGCCATCCACATGTCCTCCATAGCCGAGCCGTATATCCGTCGCCGCGCTGTCAGGCATATGGAAAAGGGCCGGGTCGTGATCTTCGCCGCCGGCACGGGCAACCCGTTCTTCACCACCGATACGGGGGCCGCGCTGCGCGCGGCGGAAATGGAATGTGACGCCCTGTTCAAGGCACGCAGGTCGATGGTGTCTATTCAGCCGATCCGCGCAAGAATCCCGATGCCCGGCGTTACGATACCCTGACCTATCGCGATGTCCTGGCCAATGACCTTAACGTCATGGATGCGGCGGCCATCAGCCTGGCGCGGGAAAACCGGCTGCCCATCGTCGTATTCAATATTCATGAGCAGGATTCCTTCTCGCGCGTCATGCGCGGCGAGGGCCGTTTTACCACCATCGTCGCGGCGGGCTGAAGCCGGGCAGCAACCCTGCGGGCGCATGTGCCGTCCTGGCGGGTGGATGGAAAAATCAGGAGGAGGGCCACGGTGTCTGTCGATCAGAAAAGTTTGCTGGCGGATATGACCCGCCGTATGGATGGCGCGCTTGAAAGCCTGCGCCGTGATTTTGCCGGCCTGCGTTCCGGCCGCGCCAGCCCGGCGCTGCTTGAGCCGGTGCGGGTGGAAGCCTATGGGGGCGAGGTGCCGCTGACACAGGTCGGCTCCATTGCCGTGCCCGAGGCACGTATGCTGACCGTGCAGGTCTGGGACCGTACGCTGGTGGGCGCTGTTGAGCGCGCCATCCGTGACGCGGGCCTTGGTCTCAACCCGGCGGCCGACGGCCAGACGGTGCGCGTGCCCATTCCCCAGTTGACCGAGGAACGGCGTAACGAACTGGCCCGCGCGGCGGGCAAGTATGCCGAAAATGGCAAGATCGCCGTGCGTGGCGTGCGCCGTGATGGCATGGACCAGACCCGCAAGCTGGAAAAGAACAGCGAAATCAGCGAGGATGACGTCAAGGTCTGGTCCGACGCGATCCAGAAGCTGACGGACCAGTACGTCAAGCGCGTTGACGAACTGCTGGCTGAAAAAGAACGCGAGATCAAGCAGGTCTGATCGGTTCGTGAGCGCCGCATTCACTCCGCTTCTCCCCGTGCATGACTGAGGAGGGGGATCAGGGCTTGTCCGGGTCGGATCATCGCGTTGCGGGCGGCGTGTGCCTGCCGGAGCATGTCGCCATCAT
>NZ_BAIO01000432.1 GCF_000613305.1 Komagataeibacter kakiaceti JCM 25156 | reverse complement strand
CCGAAGCGTCCGGGGTCAGCCGCGCGCGCAGATCCAGCCCGCCCAGCCCCTGCGGGGTAAGCCTGCGCGATGCGGCGATGGCCACGTCAGGCGGGCAGTCATGCAGGAAGATGGCAACCGCGGCCTCCGGCGGGACAACGGACACCACGCCCGGTTCCGGCCAGTTCAGATAGGGGTTGATGCCCGACGCCGCCGGATGATCGGGCAGCATCTTCTCCACCACCTGCCCGAAGCCCACACCATCGGGCAGCATCATGCCCGCCAGATAGGCAATGCCGCGCACGCGGTCCGGAAAACGCTCGGCCACGGCGGAGGCCACGACCCCGCCACCGGAATGGGCCACGAGGGTCACCGGCTGGCCAAGCGTGTCCATGACGCTGGCCACATGCGCCACGTAACCCGCCAGCGTCGCATCCCGCGCAGGCGCGCCGTCCGCCCCGTTGCCCGGCAGGTCAACCGCATGGGCGGGAATGCCGGTGCGTTGCGCCCATGCGGACAGAAAGGGCTGCCATACCCAGCTTCCCTGCCATGCACCGTGAATGAGGATGACGGGCGAACCGTGCGTCCCGCTCATCGGCCATAGGTCCGGTCGTACATGGTGCGCAGGTGATCCTCCACCGTAACGGGCGGCCAGAGCGGGCTTTCCCCCGGCTCAAGGCAGCCCGGCAGGCACGAAACCACCTGATCGGGATTGCCGGTATGGAAGAACGGCACCGAATACCGTTCATGGCCCGAGGTGTTGATGACCCGATGCAGCGTGGAGCGGTAGCGGTTGTTGGTCCAGCGCGAGATCATGTCCCCCAGGTTGATGACAAAACTGCCCGGAATGGGCATGGCGTCCAGCCACTCGCCATCCGGTGCGCGGACCTGAAGGCCACCACTGTCATCCTGCAACAGAAGGGTCAGGCCGCCGAAATCGGTATGCGCGCCCGCCCCCTTCTGCCCCGGCGGGGCCTTGGCTGGCTGGGGCGGGTAATGCAGCAGGCGCAGCGTGGTGAGCGGGTCACGGCAGAAGGCGGCGAAATAATCCTCGGCCAGGCCGAGCGAGAGGGCGATGCCCCGCATCAGCCGCTCGCCCAGTTCGGTCATGGCGGCGCTGTATTCCATCATGACCCGGTGGAATTCCGGCATATCCGCTGGCACTGGTTCGGCCCCTGATTGAAGCGCCCGGCCAGAACGGCGGGATCATCCAGCGGTTTTTCCGGGCCGATATAGAACCCTTCCTTCAGGTCCGGCGGCGCGCCGGGTTCCAGCGTCTGGTCACGCAGGGGTTCGTAGCCCCGGTTGCAGGTGGAACGGTTCTTGTTAAGGCTTCCTTCTCCGCCTCGGGCAGGGCGAAGAACGCGCGAGACTGCGCGAAGACCGCCGCGATCAGCCCGGCCGGTACACCATGGTCCACACAGTAGAAAAAACCCATGTCGCGACAGGCGACATGCAGCGCCGCGCCCACTTCCTCGCGCCGGGCGCGTGATGGCGCGCTCAGGCCCGCTACAGATATGACAGGCAACCCCTGCCATGCCGCAGCGCGTGCGTGTTCCGTCATTCCTTCTTTCCCCCGGTCTGTCCATTTACCGCGCGCGGGCCACCCCCGTGGCAGGCCGCGCGTGGGCCGTAATCAGTCATTCAGCCCGGCTTCCTGTATCCGCCGTGCCTGCGCCGCATGCGCGCGCAGGACATCGGTCAGTCCCGTCTGCCGGGGTTCACAGTTTTCCACCAGCACGCGGCCATTGACAATAGTGGTATGCGCCACGGCGGGACCGCAGCGCAGCCACGCCTCCACCGGGTCCGTCACGGCCCCGGCCAGCGCGACATCGCTCATGTGCCACAGCACCAGATCGGCGCAGGCGCCGGGGCACAGGTGGCCGATCTCATCCGCCCAGCCCAGGCATGCGGCGCTGCCACGGGTCGCCATGTCCAGCGCATCACGCGCGCCCATGGATTCCGGCCCGTTATGGCTACGGCCCAGCAGCATCGCATTGCGCGTTTCCATCCACATGGAGGCGGTATCGTTCGAG
>NZ_BAIO01000433.1 GCF_000613305.1 Komagataeibacter kakiaceti JCM 25156 | reverse complement strand
GGCGCTGACGGCTTCCGCGTCCGTGCCCTTGCACAGCAGGCACACGCCCCGCTGGCTTTCGTCCAGCCGGTAGGGGTAGGAGCCGATGTCGATGCCGGGGTAGAGATGCTGTATCGCCTCAAGCCGGGCGGCCAGCGCGCCTTCGTACAGCCCGTTCGCGTGCCATGCCTGTGACGTGACCGGCGTGCCATGGGCCAGGGTGGGCAGCACCTCCTCGAACATCGCGCGCATGATGCGCGGCACGCCTGCCATGACATGCACATTGCCCATGCTGAAGCCGGGTGCCACCGAGATCGCGTTGTGGATCGGGACCGCGCCCTGCGGCATCGTGGCCATGCGCTGGCGGGCGGCGTTGAATTCCCCGGGTGCGAAATGCGCCTCAAGCGTGCGGAAGGTCTCGGGGTGGTGCACCCACGGCACGCCGAACGATTCCGCGACACAGGCGGAGGTAATATCGTCATGCGTCGGGCCGATGCCGCCGGTGGTGAACACATTGTCATAGGCGGCGCGGGCATCCGTCACATTACGGACAATGACGGCGCGGATGTCCGGTATGATCCGGACCTCGCTCAGTGTAATGCCGGTTTCCGACAGGCGGCGCGCGATATACTGCACGTTGACGTCCTGTGTCCGGCCGGACAGGATCTCGTTGCCAATGACCAGCAGGCAGGCGGTGGGGTTCATGAAGCACATTCCACTAGGTTGCGGGCGGGAGCGTTTTCTCCCCATCCTATAACGACAGCCAGACAATCGGAAGGAGAGGACATGGATACGGCATCAATGCCACAACCGCACTGCGTATGGGACATCCAGGCGCAACTGGGGGAGGGGCCGGTCTGGTCCGCATCCGAACAGGCGCTGTATTTTGTCGATATCGTGGGCCGCGCCATCCACCGCTTCCATCCCGCCACCGGCGCGCGGACCTCATGGACCACGCCGCTGCGGCCCGGTTTCGTGGTGCCGGTCAGCGACGGGACGCTGCTGTGCGGGCTGAAGGACGGGCTGTACCGCTTCGATCCGGCATCGGGTGATTTCCGGCGCGCGGTGGCGGTGGAGCCGGGCCAGCCGGGCAACCGGATCAATGATGGCTGTGTCGATGCGAACGGGCGGTTGTGGTTCGGCACCATGGATGATGGGGAAACCACGCCCACGGGCGCGCTGTATTCCGTCACCCGCACGCCCGGCGGGCTGGAGGTGCTGCGCCATGACGAGGGGTATATCGTCACCAACGGTCCCGCCGTCTCGCCCGATGGCGCGCGGCTGTACCATAACCACTCCCCCGCCGGGGTGATTTACGTCTTTGACCTCGCCCCCGATGGCGCGCTGTCCAACCGGCGGGTTTTCGCCCGTATCGCGGATGGCTACCCCGATGGCGTGGTGGCGGACAGCGCGGGCACCTGTGGGTGGGGGTCTGGAACGGGGGGCGGATCGAGCGCTTCCACCCCGATGGCACGCGGCTGCCGCCCGTGGCCGTACCGGCCCGGAACGTGACGAAGGTGGCTTTCGGCGGGGCTGACCTGCGCACGCTCTACATCACCACCGCGCGCAAGAACATGTCCGTGGGGGAACTGGCGCATCTGCCACAGGCGGGTGGCCTGTTCAGCATGCGGGTGGAAGTGCCGGGGCAGGCCCCCACCGCGTTCCCGGCGGATGAACTGGTCACGCTGGGGGCCATGGCGCGGGGCCTATAGCAGATCCTGTAGCTGCGGGATCAACGGGCGGTCGGCATCGGGCATGGGGTAGTCACGCAGTTTCGCGGCGGGCACCCATTCCAGTGTCTGCCCCTCCCGCGCGGTGGGGGTGTTTTTCCACCGATGGCAGACATAGACCGGCATGAGCAGGTGGAAATGCCCGTAATCATGGGAAATGAACGTAAACGGCGCCAGGCAGGACCGGGCCACGTCCAGGCCCAGTTCCTCGTCCAGTTCGCGTATCAGCGCGGCTTCCGGGGTCTCCCCCGGTTCGACCTTGCCGCCCGGAAACTCCCATAACCCGGCCATGGGCTTGCCTTCCGGCCTG
>NZ_BAIO01000434.1 GCF_000613305.1 Komagataeibacter kakiaceti JCM 25156 | reverse complement strand
GCGCCGGTTTCGAGGCGACGCAGGCCAATGCGGCCGATGCCGCCCGGCTGGTCGGCTGCGCGGCGAGCGAGAGGTGTTCCTCGCCTCCACCGGGGTGATCGGGGAAATCCTGCCCTACCAGAAGATTTCAGCCGCCCTGCCCGGCCTGTACGCCACCCTGTCCGATAACGGATGGGCGGACGCCGCGCGCGGCATCATGACCACCGACACCTTCCCCAAGGCCGCGACCCGCACGGCGCGGATCGGGTCCACCACCGTACGCATCCAGGGCATCGCCAAGGGCAGCGGCATGGTGGCGCCGGACATGGCCACCATGCTGTCCTTCGTCGCGACCGACGCGGCGCTGCCCGCGGGCGTGATCCAGTCCCTGCTGGCGGATGGCGTGAACCGCAGCTTCAACTGCATCACGGTGGATTCGGATACTTCCACCTCCGACATGGTGCTGCTGTTCGCCACGGGGCAGGCGGGCAATGCGCCCGTCGCCACAGCGGATGACCCGGCGCTGGCCGATTTCCGCGCCGCACTCGATGCCCTGCTGCTGGAACTGGCGCTGCTGGTGATCCGTGACGGGGAGGGCGTGACGAAGATGATGCATATTGTCGTCACCGGCGCGACATCCGATGAATCGGCCCACCGGGTCGCGATGGCCGTGGCCAATTCCCCGCTGGTCAAGACCGCCGTCGCGGGGGAGGACGCCAACTGGGGCCGCGTGGTGATGGCGGTGGGCAAATGTGGCGAACCCGCCAACCGCGACACGCTGTCCGTCGGCATTGGCGGCACATGGATCGCGCGCCATGGCACGGTCGTGCCCGGTTATGACGAGACCCCCGTCGTCGCCCACATGAAGGGGCAGGAAATCGAGATCACGATCGATCTCGGCCTGGCCAACGGCACGGCGCAGGCATGGGGCTGCGACCTGACCCACGGCTATATCGACATAAACGGTTCCTACCGCAGCTAGGCGCGCGGGGGCCTGAACAGGCCACACCCGTTTTTCCTGTTCCGTTCCGCCCGCAGCAGTGGCAAAGCTGTTCGGGTAATCCAACGGCAGCCAGACAGGAACGCCCTGCATGACGAACCAGTTTTTCCGCCCCGCCTCTAGCCCACAGGATGTCTGGACCTATGGCGGCTTCTGGATCCGGGTTGTCGCCTATCTGATCGATTCCATCGTGATCTGGGCGCTTCTGGCCCTGCTGGGGCTGCTTCTGGTGCCGCCCAGCCTGTCGGTGTCCATATTCGACCAGCAGCCGATCCGGGGCAGCGGGGGGGATTACCGCATCTCCTACATCCAGCCCGCCGACTATACCATCCTGTCCACCACCCCGCACCTGCACTGGAATGGCAACGGGGTGTTCGAACTGGTGTCGCTGCTGCTGCCCGCGGCCTATTTCATCGTGTGCGAGGCCTCGACGCTCCAGGCCACGCCGGGCAAGATCGCCTGCCGCATGCGGGTGACGGACCTGTACGGCAACCGCATCACGCTGCTGCGGGCGGCGGGGCGCTATTTTGGCAAGTACCTGTCCGCGCTGATCCTGGGGTTCGGCTTTCTCATGGTCATGTGGACGCAGCGCAAACAGGGGCTGCATGACATTCTGGCGGGCACCTGCGTCATCCGCCGCGAAGCCCGCGCCGTGGCCCCTCCGCCGCCGCAATGGGGCTGAAATAACGGAAAAGACACGCATAAATGCAACCTTGGTGCCGCTGGCAATCTTTTATTACTCTGCTATCGGAGTCTTTCGGGGCAGCCTGACAGTCGGCCCGACGCCCGCGCGGCATGCGGGCCGGGTTCTGTCCGGGTGGGGAAGTCCCGTGCTTTTCCGCCCGATTTCGTGTTTCCAAGGAGGTGAACAATCGGCATGCCGGCCCATTTCGTGACGACAGCCCATCCCGCGCCGAACCGTTTCCCACGGCGCGGCTTCCTGACCGTGCTGGCAGCTTTCATGCTGGTGTTCCTGCCATGGGCCTGCCCGGCCCGGGCGGCGGAGGGGGCGGCGGCCCAGGCCACCGGATCG
>NZ_BAIO01000435.1 GCF_000613305.1 Komagataeibacter kakiaceti JCM 25156 | reverse complement strand
GCTGGATGGCCGCATCGCGCGCCTGCTGCGCGGCACCAGCCGCTTCGGGGCGGAGTTCGACAGCCTGTCCGATTTCCTGTGCTTCGGGGTTGCGCCCGCCTTCGTGCTGTACCTGTGGGCGCTGCATGAAGGGGGGCGGTTTGGCTACATCCCGTGCATCATGTTCACGGTATGCATGGCGCTCCGTCTGGCGCGCTTCAACGCCAGCCTTGATGATGACGCCGACCAGCCCAAATACGCCAGCAGCTTCTTTACCGGCGTTCCCGCCCCGGCGGGCGCGGGCCTTGCGCTGTTCCCGCTGTTTCTCGGGCTGGAGGCACAACACCTGCACTGGGAGTGGCTGTACAACCTGACACGCGCGCCCATACTGCCCGCGCTGACACTGGGGGGCACGGCCTTCCTGCTTGTTTCCACGCTGCCGGTCTGGTCGTTCAAGAACTTCAAGGTTCCCGCCCCCATGATCCTGCCCACCATGCTGGGCACGGGGGCCTATGCCGCCATTCTGGTGGCCGAACCCTGGGGCGCGCTGGCGGCGGCGGGCATCATCTATATCCTGCTCCTGCCGATCAGCCGCATGAGCTTCCACCGCCTGCGCCGGGAAGCCGAGGCGTTGCAGGAAAGTGACGACCCCACACCCGCCACGCCCGCCACATCGGGCTGACACGCCGGTTTACAAGGATCGCGCGGTTTCTTCAGATGGCTCCATCCGCACCGTCACGTGCCTGCCAGTCCGTCAGGGCCGCCAGTATGTCTTCCGGCGCGGGCGGACAGCCCGGTAACGACAGGCTGGTGCGCGCATGGGTGCCCACCCCACCCAGCGTGGCGTAACCGGGGGGAAACAGCCCGCCGTTGACCGCGCAATCCCCCACGGCGGCCAGAACACGTGGGCCGGGCATGGCCTGCCACGCCATTTCCACCACCGGGGCCATCTCCACCGTCAGGCTGCCCGTCAGCAGCAGCATGCCGGCCTGCCGGGGGGTGGAGACAAGGCGCACCGTGCCGCACATGGATTTTCCCCCGCGTATGAACGCGCGCAGTTCAAGCGCGCAGCCCGTGCATCCACCGGTTTCCATATGAAAAATATCCAGCGCGGCCAGACGGGGCAACGCCGCGCCGCGCCGGAACAGATGCAGATACGCCATTACCCGCCCCTATAAATCCGCGCCCGCCGCCGATAGCCCGAGCGAGGTCAGGATCAGCGTGACATCATCATACATCGCACCCGACAGAATGTCGGGCAGCGCCTGTATATGTCCAAGCGACGGATCGCCACACCACCACGCGGCGATGCGCCCGCCTTCCAGCCGCAGCCAGTGCCAGACCGGCCCGTGCGGCCCCTCCACCCAGCCAAGACCTTCCCCCGCCCCATGGTCAGGCATGGGAGAAGACGGTGGCTTCGCGGCGCCGTTTAATACGCCCAGTATATGCGTGCTTTCCCCGATCTCATGCAGGCGGATGGCAAGGCGGCTGGCGACATCGCCTTCCGTCCGGACATGGCCGCCCACCCATTCCGGGCGGTAGGCGGGCAGGAGCCGGCGTACATCCCCCTCAATGCCGCTGGCCCGCGCGACACAGCCCGCAATGCCCCATCGGCGCGCGACGGCGGCGGTCAGAACGCCCCTGCCCGCCGCCCGCATGGCCAGTCCGCGCGGACGGTTGAAAAGACGCATCATCTCCCGGCCCCCATCATGCAGCGTCTCCACCATGCCCGCCGCCAGCGCAGGGTCATGCGCCGCGTCTGGCGCGGGCGGCAGGACATCGAACAGGAAGCGCCTGCCACATAACTCCCGACAGGCCCGCCGCACCCGTTCCAGCAGCGACGCGGCCAGGGCGACGAAACGTGCATCGACCAATATTTCGGCGGCCTGCGTCAAAACCTCCAGATGGGAGGCGATGCGTTCCAGTTCGGCCAGGAACGCGGCCGCATGATTTCCCCCTGCCGATACCTCGCTCCCCGTGGCCCGCGCCAGCGCCTGGGCGAACGCGGCTGATGGGCGACACTTGCC
>NZ_BAIO01000436.1 GCF_000613305.1 Komagataeibacter kakiaceti JCM 25156 | reverse complement strand
CGTGGAGATTGATGTCACAGGTAAAAAACGAACGGGCACGGCTGAACGTAACGCGTGCTTCCATCGCCTGCCCGAAATACTTTTCCGAAATACGGTCCAGATGGGCGCTGACCCGGTGTTTCAGGGCATCGGATAGTCGATCTGCTTTCCGGCAACACTGATGTGCATAAGGGGCAACTCCTTACATGATCACAGCGCAGTCACGTGCGGGGAACGGAAAACCGTCATTCAGCTATTGCTATGGATAAAGGGGACGTTCCTGCTCCCGTACGGCCTGCGTGATAGTGGCTGTTGCGTTGTACCAGTCGGGTACACGATCCCGAACGGGTACATTTGGGCATGGTTGCACCGTGCTGTCCATGCCTTCCTTGCATAAAAGGGCGCAGGTTTTTAGGGGGCGGGGGGCCTTGCATGGGGCCTGCCGCCACAGGTTATGGCGTGTACGCCTAAAGGGTAAATTTTTCGCCAAGATAGACGCGGCGGACATCCTCGTTCGCCACGATTTCCTCGGGCCGTCCCTCCGTCAGTACCTGCCCGCTATGCATGATGTAGGCCCGGTCGATCACTTCCAGCGTTTCACGCACGTTATGGTCGGTAATCAGCACGCCAATGCCCCGATCCTTCAGGTGGGCGACAAGATCACGGATTTCCCCCACCGCGATGGGGTCGATACCGGCCAGCGGTTCGTCAAGCAGGACATAATGCGGCTGGCTGGCCAGCGCGCGGGCGATTTCCAGCCGCCTGCGCTCACCGCCCGACAGCGCGAGCGAGGGCGAATGGCGCAGCCGGGTAATGCCGAATTCCCCCAGCAGGCCATCGAGCATGGTCTGCCGCCGGTCGGGGTCGGGTTCGACAATCTCGAGGGCGGCCATGATGTTCTGCTCGACATTCAGGCCACGGAAGATGCTCGATTCCTGTGGCAGGTAGCCAATGCCCATCCGCGCGCGGCGGTACATGGGCAACTGGGTGATGTCCGCGCCATCAAGGGTGATGGTGCCCATGTCGGGCCGCAC
The DNA here is from genome assembly GCF_000613305.1 of Komagataeibacter kakiaceti JCM 25156. The sequence continues at coordinate 988 of NZ_BAIO01000436.1, read as the reverse complement.
CAGCCCCACGATCATGTAGAAGCTGGTCGTCTTGCCCGCGCCGTTCGGGCCGAGCAGGGCCACGGCCTCGCCACGCTGCACCTGAAGCGAGACATCACGCACGACCTGGCGTTTCTTGTAGCTCTTGCCGATGCCGCTGGCGATCAGCCGGTGGAAGGGGGGGCGACCTGCTGGTCGGTGGCTTCGGGGTCGCCTGCGGGGGCCGTGTTGTTCATTTTGCTGATCCCTTGTCACCTTTGCTGGCCTGGTTCGGTATGACCAGACCACTGACCCGTGAGCCGGGGCTATCCGTCAGTGTGGCGATATCGGTGTGCATGTTCACGATGGCCGATGCGCCACTGACCTGATTTTCCCCACGTGTGATATGCACGTTGCCCACCAGACGGGCAATGCCCGTGTCGGTACATAGACGCCCCGGTCACCCGTCACGGTTTCGGTGCGGGTGCGGATCACGATATGGCCGAACGCATTGACATGGTCCATCGTGCCCGTGCCGGGGGCGGGCCTGTCATCCGCAGCGGGGGACGCGGCGGGGCCGGCGGGATGGACCGCATCGGGCACGGAGGCGTCGGGCACCGACGTGGCGGCAGCGGAAGTTACGGCGGGAGCGGTCGAACGGGGGCGGCTACGCTGGGCCTTGGGCTTGTCGTAGCCGACCAGGACATCGGCGCGGATCTGGCGTCCGTCATTGGTGGTGAGGGTCGCATCGCCACGGGCGACGGACATGTGCTCGTGCGAATGGTATTCCAGCACGTCGCGCGCGGTCAGGATGTCCTGCGGCGCGGTCATTTTCAGGTGCTGGCCGGTCATGACCAGAATGGCCTGGTCCATATCGTACACCGCATGGTCGCCCCATGCCTGGTCGTTCGTGTTGAAGGCATGGACATGGCCGGTGGCTTCAAGGCGGTAGACCTCGCTCGCCCCGCCCGCGCCACCGGACCCCGGCGCGCCGCCATTATTCGCATCCGTGCCCGCCGTTGCGTTCCCG
>NZ_BAIO01000437.1 GCF_000613305.1 Komagataeibacter kakiaceti JCM 25156 | reverse complement strand
AGCACATCCGGCGCCCAGGGGGCGACGGCGGCGGCAAGACGGCCCATGGCGATCTGCCAGGCGTCGGCGTTCCGCATCAGGGTCGAAATATCGTAGAACAGGATACCGGGCTTGGGAAAATCCGGGATGTTACGGATGTATTGTTTCAGGTCGATCTTGGCGGTCGTCATGATCGGTGCGCAGTCCCCGTTGCGTGGTCATACCAAATCCGGGACATGCGTGCCCCGTTCACGAAAATGTCGCCCTGTGGACGGCTCCCCGCTGTAGCCGCCACACGCCGGGGGGACAAGCCCACCCGCGACGGTTCCACGAGCTTTGGACCCTGACCCACGGCCGGAAGCATGATGGAAGATTTTATTCCTGCACCCCTTCGCCCGCACCGGGCCGGGCCGGGCGCAGCAGCACCATGATCAGCATGATCGCGGCCCCCATCAGCATCACGCCCGCCATGGGAATGGGCGAATTGGCGGGCAGCATGCCCACGAACGCACCGGCGACCGCGCCCAGAACGTATTGCAGCGTGCCGACAAAGGCCGACGCACTGCCCGCGAAGCGCGGATGGTCCGCCAGCGCCCCCACCGTCGCGTTGGGGCCGATGATGCCGGTGGTGCCCAGTGAGACCATCATGGCCAGGATCAGGCAGCCCAGCATCCATAACGGCGGGTGGCCGCCATGCTGCGTGGCGAAGGTGATGACGATGGCCATCGCGGTCGTGGCGATGGTGCCCAGCACCGCGACCCCCACCGAAACGCCCAGGATGCGGGAGGCGTCGATCCGCCCCACCAGCACGCCATTGAGCTGCGAGGCCCCGATCATGCACACGGCGAATACGCCGAACATCATGCCGAAATGCGCGGGCGAAAGCCCGAACTGGTTGATGAACACCGAAGCGCGGCCGAAAGATAGGTAAACGACATGAAGCACGAGAAACCCGCGATCATCGCATGGGTGATGAACCCGCGGTCACGCGCCAGCATCACGTAGCGGCTGAACAGGGTCACGGGGGAAAATTCGCTACGGTTCGCGGGCTGCAGTGTCTCGGGCAGGACGCGCCAGATCAGGCCGATACAGATCAGCCCGTACACCGCCGAGGCCCAGAAGATCGACCGCCACGACGCGATCGACAGCACCATGCCCCCCAGTGTCGGGGCCAGGATGGGCACGACGCCCATCACCAGCACCAGCCGCGACATGAGGCGGGCGGATTCATTGCCATGCGACATGTCACGCACGCAGGCGCTGGGGATGATGAGACTGGCGGACGCGCCCAGCGACGCGATCAGGCGGAACAGCGAAAAGGTGGGAATGTCCCGCGCCATCGCGCACCCGACGGAGGCCAGCGTATAGACGATGGTCCCCGCCAGCATGGGCAGGCGGCGACCGAACCTGTCCGATAGCGGCCCCATGGTGATCTGCCCGATCGCCAGCCCGACGAACCAGACCGCCAGCGTCATCTGCGCGGAGCCCGCGCGGCCATGCAGCGTGGTTTCCAGCTCCGGGAAGGCGGGCAGGTATATGTCGGTGGAGACAGGCCCGACCGCAGTCAGGAACCCGAGCAGGATCGCGATCCAGCCCATGGGGCGGACAGTCGAGTCCGGCGCGGGGGTTTCTGCTGGCCGGCCCGCCATTGCGGATGACCCCATGAGGCACTCCAGTATTGAAAGGATTGTCGGGACTACTAGACCAGCAGTCTCGTGCTTTTCACCATCTAATTAAGGCATTTCTGCAATTCGTTATTCCTATACCCAGCCACCGCGCATCCGCCGCATGAGCCATAGCCCCACCAGCGCGGACAGGCCGAACAGCACCGCCGCCACCCCCAGACGGTCGGCACTCCCCAGCCGCATGCCCGTACCCACCAGCACGAACACGATGGTCTGGGGCAGGCTGCCCAGCACGGTCGCCAGGGCGAAGGACGCGGCCCGCACCCCCAGCATGCCCGACGCCAGGTTGAGCAGAAGGGCCGAGCCAACCGGCATGAGCCGCAGCCATCAGCACCG
>NZ_BAIO01000438.1 GCF_000613305.1 Komagataeibacter kakiaceti JCM 25156 | reverse complement strand
TGGCGGGGCGCGGCTGCTGGTGAATCTCGCGGCCCGGCAGGGATGTCCCGGCCTGCCGCTGATCGGGCGCTTCGATCCGTGGCGCAACGGTGCCTATGCCATTTACCGGCAGGGCCGCGATGGTCTGCGCATCCGCTCCGACCGGCAGGTACGTGGCGCGCGGCCATGGGTCATGCGCCCCGGTGGGGCGGGGGTGCCCGATCTGCCCATGGCGCGGGCGGAATAGGGCGCGGATCAGAAGAAAGCTTCAGGAAGTTATTTTGAAACAGCAATCTGGCGCGCGGTGGTATCCGGCCCCGTGGCGCGCAGGTCGTCCTTCAGGCGGTACTGGCAGGGATCGAAGGCGGAGCAGCGCCAGCATTCGGGCCTGCGGGCCTTGCAGACATAGCGCCCGTGCAGGATCAGCCAGTGATGGGCGGGGCGCAGCATATCGGCCGGGATGCGGCGCACGAGCTGGTCCTCCACCGCGCGCGGCGTCGTACCCGGCGCGAGACCCGTACGGTTGCCGATACGGAAAATATGGGTGTCCACCGCCATCGTGCTGTCCCCGAACGCGACGTTCATCACCACATTCGCCGTCTTGCGCCCGACACCGGGCAGGGATTCCAGCGCCGCGCGGTCAAATGGCACCCTGCCATCAAAACGCTCCAGCAGTTGCCGCGACAGGGCGACCACATTGCGCGCTTGGTCCGCCACAGCCCGATGGTGCGGATATGCGCGCCCACCTTTTCCTCCCCCAGCTCCACCATGGCGCGCGGGGTCGGGGCGTCATGGAACAGGGCGACCGTGGCTTTATTGACCGAGGCATCGGTCGCCTGCGCGGACAGCACCACCGCCACCAGCAGGGTGTAGTCATCCACGAAATTGAGTTCGCTCTCGGCATTGGGGTTGGCCGCCGCCAGTTGGGTGATGAAGGCGCGCACTTCCGCCAGCGTCATGTTGCGGCGTGCGGGTCTGGTGCGGCGGGTCGGTGTTTTCATTGGCTGCTCGCTGGTGTGGTCGCGCGCCATTGTGGGACTTTGGGGGGATTTATGTAAATCACTCACGCCCCGGCGACCGGGGCCGCGCCCTTGCGTATGGGCCATGCGGGGGCTAGTCCTTCCGGCCCCGCTGCGGTGTGGTTTCGCGGTTTTCCGGCATCAGGACTGGTGGTGATGGCTTTTTTCCTTTCCCGCCCGGTGGCGGGGCGACATGAATTTTCCGATGTGCTGGGTTTTGTATGGCGCAGGTGGCGCGCGCAGCCGGTCTGTCTGGCATGGACGCTGGCGGGTATCGCTGCCGCCACGGTGGCCGATGTCATGATGCCCCTGCTGGCGGGCTGGCTGGTCGATGGTGTCTCCCACCCCGCGCGGGGGGCGGCGCTGCACCATGTATTGTGGGATGTGGCGGGCCTGACCGGGCTGGGGGTGAGCGGTATCGCGGCCCGGCGCATGGCGTATGTGTCCATTTCCCATCTGACATCGCGCGTCATGTCCGCCATCGTGACGGAGGCGTTCGCCCGCGTGCAGCGTTTTTCCAGCGAATGGCACGCCAGCAATTTCGCGGGTTCCACCGTCAGGCGGATCACGCGCGGGCTGGGCGCGATCGACACCCTGGGCGATACGCTCCTGCTCATGCTCGCGCCGGAGGTGATGGTCCTGTGCGTCACGACCGGCGTGCTGGCGTTTCACTGGGCGCTGATGGGGCTGGTGCTCGCGGTGGGGTCCATGGCGCTGATCGGGCTTTCGGTCTGGCTGACGCTGGGCTATGTCGCCCCGTCCGCCCGGCTGGCCAACCGGTGGGACACGCGCATGGGGGCCACCCTGTCCGATGCGGTGACATGTAACGCGGTGGTCAAGGCCCATGGCGCGGAAGCGCGCGAGGATGCCCGGCTGGCATGGGTCGCGAACCGCTGGCGCGGACGCATGCTGCGGTCGTGGCTGCGCGGTACGGACAGCGCCAACCTGCAGAATCTGGCCGCCCTGACCATGCGCATGGTGCTGATCGCGGGG
>NZ_BAIO01000439.1 GCF_000613305.1 Komagataeibacter kakiaceti JCM 25156 | reverse complement strand
CATCCGCGCGCGTGGCGGGGCGGATCGAATACCGTATCGTGGAACTGGGCGCGGTCCTGCCCGGCGGGGGGCGGGTGGCCTCGCTGCTGAACCCGGCGGATATGTACCTGACCGTCTTCTACCCCTCTCCGCAGGCGGGGCGGCTGCGTGTGGGCGATCAGGCCCGCATCGCCCTTGACGCCCTGCACAAGGAGGTCATTCCGGCCACCGTCTCCTTCGTCTCGCCCGAGGCGCAGTTCACCCCCAAATATGTCGAGACCGCGACCGAGCGCGACAAGCTGGTCTATCGTGTCAAGCTGCGTATCGCGCCCGACACGGCGCGGCGCTATGGCAGCGTGCTCAAGGCGGGCATGACGGGCGATGGCTATGTGCGCACTGATCCCGCCACCCGCTGGCCCGCCGCCCTTGACGTGGCCGATGCCCCGCAATGACCGCGCCGACGCCGCAGGCTAGCCCGGCGGGCATCGCCATTACCGGGGTTACGCACCGGTATGGCGCGGTTACGGCGGTGAATGACGTGACCATCAACCTGCCCGCCGGCACCACCATCGGCCTGGTGGGGCCGGACGGGGTGGGCAAGTCCACCCTGCTGGGGCTGATCGCGGGCGTGCGGCGGCTCCAGTCCGGCAAGGTGATGGTGCTGGGGGCGGATATGGGCTCGCGCCGCGCGCGGGAGGCCTTCCTGCCCCGCATCGCCTTCATGCCGCAGGGGCTGGGGCGCAACCTGTACCCGACCCTGTCGGTATGGGAAAACATCGATTTTTTCGCCCGCCTGTTCGGCATGGACGCCCGCGAGCGTGATGCGCGCATCCATCGCCTGCTCGACGCCACGGGTCTTGCGCCCTTTCCCGACCGCGCGGCGGGGCATCTGTCGGGGGGGATGAAGCAGAAGGTCAGCCTGTGCTGCGCGCTGGTGCATGACCCCGACCTGCTGATACTGGATGAACCGACCACCGGGGTCGATCCGCTCTCGCGCCAGCAGTTCTGGACGCTGGTGGATCAGTTGCGCAGCGAACGCCCGTCCATGACGGTGATCGTCTCCACCGCCTATATGGAGGAGGCGGAACGCTTCGCGTGGCTGGTGGCCATGGATGACGGCAGGGTGCTGATCAGCGACCGGACGCGCAGCGTGCTCGAGCGCACCGGCGCCACATCGCTGGAGGCGGCGTATATCTCGCTCCTGCCCGAAGGCAAGCGCCAGCAGGCCAGCGGGTTCGTCATCCCGCCCTATGCCAATCCCGGCGGCCCGCCCGCCATCGAGGCCGAACACCTGACCCGCCGCTTTGGCAGCTTTACGGCGGTGAGCGATGTGAGCTTCACCATAAGCGGGGTGAGATTTTCGGCTTTCTCGGCTCCAATGGCTGCGGCAAGTCCACCACCATGAAGATGCTGACCGGCCTGCTGGACGTGACCAGCGGCACCGCCCGGCTGTTCGGGGAGCAGATCACGGCGGGCGACATGAAAACCCGCATGCGCATTGGCTACATGTCGCAGGCGTTCTCGCTTTATGAGGAACTGACCGTGCGCCAGAACCTCATGCTTCAGGCCCGGCTTTACCGCATTCCCGCCCCGCAGGCGTCAGCGCGGGTCGAGCAGTCGCTTGATTCGTTCGAACTGCGCGGCTGCGCCGATGTCAGCCCCGCCGCCCTGCCGCTGGGCATACGCCAGCGCCTGCAGCTTGCGGCGGCGTGCATCAACAACCCCGAAATCCTGATTCTGGACGAGCCGACCTCCGGCGTGGACCCGGCCGCGCGCGACATGTTCTGGCAGCACCTGATCCGCCTGTCACGCACGGAGCATGTGACCATCTTCGTCTCCACCCATTTCATGAACGAGGCGGCGCGGTGCGACCGGATCTCGCTCATGCATCGCGGGCACGTGCTGGCGGTCGGCACGCCGGCGGAACTGGTGAAAAAGCGCGGCGCGCCGGATCTGGAGGCCGCCTTCATCGCCTATCTGGAGGATGCGGAAAAAGAGACGGCGGCGCACGAG
>NZ_BAIO01000440.1 GCF_000613305.1 Komagataeibacter kakiaceti JCM 25156 | reverse complement strand
GGCCAGCCGCCCGCGCCCTGCGCCGAAGTCGATGCCCGCGCGGGCTATGCCGTGCTGAAGGACCGGGTGGGCGTGGGGCAATACCTGCTCATTCCCACACAGCGCATAACCGGCATGGAAGACCCGGCCATTACCCGCGCCGACGCGCCCGATTACTTTGCTTACGCGTGGCGGCAGACGGCGCGCCTCAACCACCATCTGGCCCATCCCCTGCCTGCGCAGGACATGGCCCTGGCCATCAATTCAGCCCATGGCCGCAGCCAGAACCAGTTACATATCCATGTGGACTGCCTGCGCCCCGATGTAAAACAGACCCTGCAACAGGCAGTGCCCGCGCTGGGGGCGGCATGGACCCCGCTGCCGCTTTACGGCCATGCCTACCGCGCGTGGCTGGTCAGGAGCGAGAACCTGTCCGGCATCCGCCCTTTTGACATGCTGGCGCGGGATATGGCCGACCCCACGCATGAAATGGGCGAGCACACGCTGGTCGTAGCTGGCGTGGTACGGCCCGACGGGCAGCGCGGCTTCGTGATTCTTGATGACCGGGCCGATCCCCGCCATAACGATCGCGCATCGGGTGAGGAACTTCAGGATCACACCTGTCAACTCCAGCACGCGCCCTGAGCCACCCGCGATGCCGCAGGGCAGGGGTGACGGCCCTGCTGTTTACTGAAGCATCGCCATATCCTTACGCTCAGCGCAACAGAACCGGGCCGGGGACAGGATCGTTCCATGCCTGTCCGGACAGGGCCGGACTTCAATTTTCCAGCAGGGGGACAGAAATGTCAGGTTTTCCGCAACCGTTTTCAGGAAAAGTCGCACTTGTGACAGGTGCCGCGGGCAATATCGGTCTGGCCACCGCGAACCGGCTGGCCACCATGGGAGCCGATCTGGCGCTGCTTGACCTTGACCCCGAAAAGCTGGAACAGGCCCATGCCGCGCTGGGCGAGCATGATGTCCGCATACGTGTCCATACCTGCGATGTGACGGATGGCGCGCAGGTGCGCGAAGCGGTCGATGCGGTGGCGGCGGAACTGGGGCAGATTGACTTCCTGTTCAACAACGCCGGCTACCAGGGCGCGTTCGCCCCGGTGCAGGACTATCCGGAGGCCGATTTCACCAGGGTCATGCATATCAATGTGTGCGGCGCGTTCCATGTGCTCAAGCATGTGGCGCGGCATATGGTCGCGCGCGGCTATGGCCGGATCGTCAATACCGCCAGCATGGCGGGCGTGCAGGGGCCACCCAACATGGCGGCGTACGGGGCCTCCAAATTCGCCATTATCGGGCTGACGGAGGTCGCGGCCAAGGATCTCGCCCCCTACAACATCCGCGTCAACGCCATAAGCCCCGCCTTCATGGGGCCGGGCATGATGTGGGACCGGCAGGTCGAACTTCAGGCCAGAGTGGGAAGCCAGTATTTCTCCACCAAACCTGAAGAGGTCGCCCGCCAGATGATCGGCAGCATCCCCATGCGCGTTATGGCAATATCGAGGAAATACCCGGCGTGGTCGCCTTCCTGTTCGGTGATGACTCCAGCTACATGACCGGTGTGAACCTGCCCATTTCAGGCGGAATCTGAAAAACTGTCCGTTGATAAAAATGAAAGTTTCTGGGTGCCGCCTTTTTTCAAGAATGCGGCGCCTCAGAACGCATCGCACCCCGTCGTGACCGCCAGCCCCACGGATTGCTGCGCGAAACGCTGGCGATAGGTCTGGCGGATGGTGTCGATGCGCGCGGCCACGGTCGCATCGGGCACGGTTGCGATCCACAGCACGCGCATCGGTTCATGCCCGACATGGCCACTCTCACGGTCCTGCCACTGGCCGTCACCGCGCAGGACCGAAAACCCCGTGGGAAACCGCGGGGTCACGACATCACGCAGGAAGCGCGCCAGTCCCGGTTGGTAATTTTGCGCCCGTCGGGGCGGCGCAGGCCGAAAAACAGCCGGATCTGCACAGCCGGTCGCGCCTGCCATGCCGCGCAGTT
>NZ_BAIO01000441.1 GCF_000613305.1 Komagataeibacter kakiaceti JCM 25156 | reverse complement strand
ATGCCTCAAAGGCAAACGGACAGTAGATGCCAGTGCTCCGGTTGAGCCAGATAACGATATCACCTAGGCAAGATGGACGGGGAAGATTTTTGGCTGCGTAGGCTGCTCCCGGTCTGAGGACGACAATCGCTATGATAAATCTGTAGAATAAATACATCATATAATTTAGGCTTACTATTGGATGGCACTGGAGGTAGGCGCAGCACAGATGGTGGGCTTGACGATTGACCTTCTGGCGAAACTACATGACCTTGAGAACGCAGCCACTAAACACGATCTACTATCCATCTATCTCGGTGCCGTTCTGTCAGTTGGGAGTGTCCACGTAACCATTGTGGAATTGAACAGGATTGAAGATCCTAAAGAAAATTTTATACACGTCGGGTATCCGACGGAATGGGTCAATTTCTACATTGAGAACAATTATATAATCTCTGATCCCATAATAAAAAAATCCAGATTCATGAGTCATCCATATTTTTGGCATGAAATAAGAAATATAAACAAAGCAGAAAAGAAAATAATAAGGGATGTATATGAATTTGGCATAAAAAAGGGACTAACAATACCAGTCCATACACATGACAGATTAATTTATGCCATTTGTTTTGCGTTTACAGATAAAAACATAGAGCAGGAAATTGAACTTTATCTGCGCGCCTTATCTAATTTCTTTATCGCAAGTTATAAAAAATTGGATGAACCGGCAGATGTGTCGCTCCCCATCCTTACCCCGCGTGAAAAAGAATGTCTGAGATGGACAGCCAAGGGCAAAAGCTCTTGGGAAACCGGGATGATTGTTGGCGTCAGTGAGCGCACTGTTAACTTTCACATCAACAATGCCTTGCTGAAGCTGAAATGTACGAATCGTATCATGGGTGTGGTGCGGGCTATCTGTGCAGGGTTGATTGAACTGTAAAACCTGTCAGGTCTGACAGGTAACCTGACTGTCGATTTTCATGAATGATCAGTTCATCCAACAGGAAGAGAGCGGATCAATGATTGAAGTCGTAACCGTTGAAAACGCCAAATGGTGTGGAGACGCCCTCGCCGAGCAGTTCAAGTTTCGTTACCGCCATTTTGTGACCCATGAACAGTGGGATGTGCCATTTTACAAAGGCATGGAATACGACCAGTTTGATACACCGGCTGCTGTGTATCTCGTATGGCGTGATAATGCGGGCGCTGTTCGGGGCATGATCCGGCTACTACCAACCAACCGGCCTTATATGCTGGAAACTCTCTGGCCTGATATGCTGCCCTCCACCAACGCACCTTCTTGCGCGAATGTGTGGGAGATAACGCGTTTTGGTGTAGAACGTGACCTGCCATTCTCTCTGCGTCGGCAGATTTCTGCCGAACTCATTCTGGCATGCATCGAATTTTCGATTATCAATAACATTGATACCTACCTATTTCTGACAGCCTGGGGTGTCCTGAAGCGGATTGTTCCCGGCGCGGGTGTTGAAGCCATATTCATAACCGCATGACACTGCCATCAGGCCATGATGTGGCTTCTGCAGTTGTACCCGTCTCGCAGGCTGTTCTTGATAAATCCCGTGCAAAACTAAACGTTACCAAGGCGGTTCTTAGCAACTACAGTTTTGAGAAAAAGTATGCAGCATAACGAGCGCGATGATGAATTTACACAAAAAGCAAATAATATAAAAAATGCACTGTCCTTTTTGCGAGAAGAAGCACGAAAATGCGGCCTGTATAATACCGACAACTCCCTATATATTGCAGAAATAATAATTAATATAGAAATGGGCAAATAGACGAGAGGCTGTTGCTTTACTCTGTAGCGAGAAAGAGATTGAGCAGTTTGCGCAGCAACTATTTGCTCAACGTTTCCCCTTTCGCAATTGGGATGAAAGCCCCGCGCCGGTTTCAAATGGGCCAAGCCAGGAAGAACGAAGTAAATTCAGGGATCTGGCTCGTCGGCATCTATCTGATTGGCATCCAGTATAATTGGGGCTGCTCATAAA
>NZ_BAIO01000442.1 GCF_000613305.1 Komagataeibacter kakiaceti JCM 25156 | reverse complement strand
TCATCGGGAAAGACGCCCCGGCGCACGCATTCGGGCGCGGGCAGGGCGTGGCAGGTCAGGATCTGGCGCATCGACATGCGCCCCGCGTGTGGGGAAAGGGTGGGATCTGCAACGTGACGATTGACCTTCCGGGCTGATTATTGGAAACATGACGCCAGATCCGGTTATGGGCTGGCATGTCATGCCATGATCCATGCATACTGCTCCGGGTCGTGCCTGATCCATGGAGTTTTCCAGTATGAGCCAAGATACATCCGCCCTGTCCGCCGGTCGCCTCGCCGCGCCGCAGGTTTCCATCCCGGTCCGCGACCTGCTGCCCTGGGGTGTGTTCGGGCTGGTCCTGGCCTCGCTGCTGCTTTACTTCGTCGGGGCCGAACAGGGGGCGACCTCGCTCGTGTCCGGTCATTACGTGCATGAATTCGTGCATGATGGCCGCCATCTGCTGGGCTTCCCCTGTCACTGATCCGCAGGGGCCGGTAGGGCGCGGGGTATTCGCGCCCCATGCGCTGGCTGGGTTACCGAACGGCATTTCCGGTGGGAAATGCCGTTTTTTCGTTCAGGCCACGTTCACCACGGCCCGGCCCCGGACATGACCGGCCAGAATGCGGGGAGCCAGCCCGATGGCGTCATCCAGCGTCACGTCATGCAGCATGCTGTCCAGCAGCGTGGGGTCGATGTCGCGCGCAAGCCGCGCCCATGCCGTCATGCGGGTGGGGCGGGGGCACATCACGCTGTCGATTCCCTGCAGGCGGACATTGCGCAGGATGAAGGGCGCCACCGTAAGCGGGAGCGCCATGTCCGCCGCCAGCCCGCACGCCGCCACCGTGCCGCCGTACTGGATGGATGCGCACATGCTGGCCAGCGCCGTGCCCCCCACCACATCTATGCCCCCCGCCCAGCGCGTGCGCTCCAGCGGTTTTCCGGTGGGGGCCAGCGCCTCACGCGGCAGGATTTCACAGGCCCCCAGACTGGTCAGATAGGCATGAAGCTGCGGGCGGCCCGTAACCGCCACGACATGAAAACCCAGCCGCGCCAGCAGCATGATGGCCATGCCGCCAACCCCGCCGCCCGCGCCGGTCACGATAACCGGGCCGCTGGCGGGGGTCAGGCCCCCTTCTTCCAGGCTCATGATGCACAGCATGGCCGTCAGGCCCGCCGTGCCGATTCCCATCACCTGCCGCGAGGACAGGCCGGCGGGCTGCGGCAGGAGCCACCGCCCCGGCAGCCGCGCCATCTGTGACAGGCCGCCCCAGTGGCTTTCACCCAGCCCCCAGCCGGTGGCGATGACCCGATCCCCCACCGGTAGAGGGGATCGCTCGACGCGCTGACGCGACCGGCCAGGTCGATGCCGGGAATCATGGGAAACCGCCGGACCACCGGCTCGCCCCGGGTAATGGCCAGCGCATCCTTGTAATTCAGGCCGGAATGATCGACGGCTACCGTCACGTCACCTTCCGGCAGGGCCGTGGGGTCCACCTGTTCCAGCCGCGTCGTGGGCGTATCGGTGGTGCGGGTGATCATCAGGGCCTTGAACATGGGGGTGGGCTTCCTCGGTCGTGCAGGGATGTGTGGCTGGGCCGTCAGGGCCGCGCCTTTCATGCAGTATTCAGGCAGGCTTTCCTATTCAAAGCCACCTCCCTTCGCACGAACGTGAAAGGAAAGGATTACGAAAAAGCGTGATGTCAGAAGGATTTTTTTAAAGACCATCCGGTTCGCGCAAGGGGCGTCAGGGCAATCCCGACCATTGCCCTCCCTGTTGCGGGGATGCGCAGGGCTGGTGTGATTTTCGCACGCTTCTCCGGCGCGGGGCGGTGTGGTGTGCTGATTATTCAGCCACGATTGCACAGGCAGGAGGCATCCGATGTCCGACGTTAGAGTATCTTCCTTCTCGGCTCTTTCATCCATGAATGCGCTCTGGCAGGCCCGCTACGGCACGCCGCCGCCTGCCTCCCCCCTGCCCGAAAGCCCGGTGGCGCGCAGCCTGC
>NZ_BAIO01000443.1 GCF_000613305.1 Komagataeibacter kakiaceti JCM 25156 | reverse complement strand
GGGCCATGGGTGCGAACGGCAATTCCGTCCCCCTGCCTTTTCGCCGTTGCGCCATGCCCCTGCCCCATCCAAGCCGGTAAACCCCCGCCGCCCGCTCAGGCGCAGGTGGCGCATATGCCTTCGGCCTCGATCGTGGTCTGCCTGACCGAAAAACCGCGCGCCTGCGTGACTTCCAGCAATGCGTGGAGAATATGGGCGTCATCAAGTTCCGTCACGCGCCCGCACCGGGTGCAGATCAGGAACTGCGCCGCATGGACATGGCTGTGGCAGGCATGGCTGATTCCAGCATATGACGGCACCCCACGAAAGCGGAGAGACGCTCGATCTTGTGGATCAGCCCCTGTTCAAGCAGGAAGTCCAGCGCCCGGTACACCGTGGGCGGGGCCACCGGCCGGCCCCGGCTTACGCGAATCCGTTCCAGCAGTTCATAGGCCCCCAGCGGGCGGTCCGCCGCCAGGACCAGGCCAAGCACCAGCCTGCGCATATCCGTCAGCCGCACCGCGCGTTCGTGGCACAGGGCAGCGGCCTGATCGAGCAGCGCGTCGTCCATCCCTTCGGGCGGGCCGGCTGGGGCCATCTGGGTCGTGCGGGCCACTGCTGGTGCTCCTGTGTCCGGTCGCCAGAGACCCGTCCAGCCAGCGGCGGGCAGGGGTCAGTCCGGCAGGTAATCCACCCACATGGCCATCAATACCACGAAAAGGGCAAGCCCGGCATGTATCCAGATCAGCCGGTGCAACGTCAAGACGGGAACCCTGCCCGCGTGCATGCGTTTCCTGTCAGGTGTCTTGCCCATCGTATGCCTGTCTTCCCATCAGATTGATCCTTCCCGCCCCTGATGAAGCAGAAAACTGGATTTTTCCTTAAGAGACCGCTCGAAAAGCCTGCCTTCAGGACATGCCGCAGATCGCAGGGAAGTTTCCGGTGAGGCTGTTTTCAAACAGCCGCCAACCGGAAACAGGCGGCTTATTCCTCCGTATGGGGAAGCATGTGATAGGTGCGGTTGAAATAGACCAGCCCACCGCGCGCGCCGCCGTTGCGCACGCTTTCCACCGCGCCGAACATGACGCTGTGGGTGCCCACCTCCACAATGCGTTCGATGCGGCAGTCAAGCGACAGCACCGCCTCCTCCAGCACGGGCGCGCCCGTGGTCAGCGTATCCCAGTGGCCGGAACGGAAGCGCTCCGCCTGCTCAAGGGAGCTGGCGAACACGCCCGATATGTCCTTCTGCCCGGCCGCGAGCACGTTGATGCACATGGCCGCATCCACCCGGAAACGGTCCCGCATGCGGGAATTGCGGTTGAGGCAGACCAGAACGGTGGGCGGCGTATCCGTGACCGAACAGACGGCGGAGGCCGTGAAGCCCGCCGGGTCATCCAGCGTTCCGGTCGTCACAACATTCACCGCCGCGCCAAGCCGCGCCATGGCGTTACGGAAGGTAAGGGCGTCAACTCCCATGGTCATCGTGCCTCAGTCGCTGTTGCATGCCAGTCTGGTCCGCACGCAGCCGTGACGCCGGACGGTTGCCGGGGTAGCGCATTCTGCACCGGTTGAACACAGTAAACCGCACGAGGAACCACCATATGGAGCCTGAACTGATCCACATAAGCCAGGCTGGCAGGCTGGGGCGCATCACGCTCGATCGCCCCCGCGCGCTCAATGCCCTGAACATGGACATGATAACCCGCATAAGCGCCTGCCTGCATGACTGGCGGCATGACCCCACCATCGAGACCGTGCTGCTGGACAGCGCCAGCCCCAGGGCCTTCTGCGCGGGGGGTGACATCCGCGCCATCCGCGCCCGGCTGGAACATGATGACTTCGCGGGCGCGGTGGCCCCCTTCCGCAGCAGCTACCGGCTGGCGTCGCTTCTGGCGGGGTACCCCAAGCCGGTCGTCTCCTTCATGGATGGAATCGCCATGGGTGGCGGCATCGGGCTGGGCGGGCATGTGCGCCACCGGATCGTGACCGGGCGCGCCTG
>NZ_BAIO01000444.1 GCF_000613305.1 Komagataeibacter kakiaceti JCM 25156 | reverse complement strand
CGCCGCAGCCCGGTATCTTCCGCCGGGGCCGCGACGGGCAGCCTGCGCAGCAATGCGCGTGCAAGGCGCGCGGTTCCGTTTGCGCTCATGCGGCCCTCCGTACGGGGCCGGGGAAGGGAACAGTAGTCAAATCAGGCGGTCTCCGTCATTTTGGCGTTGTCTAACCCCTACGATATGGCGCACATAGCAGGCCTGTTTCCATACATGTCATCTCCGCGTGCCAACCGGATATGGCAGTTGATCCAATGAATGGAGAATCATAACGGTGCCGGACCATATGAGCCAGACTGACCTGAAGCAGTTTTTCCGCGCCCCACTGACCGAAGCCGACCCCGATGTCGCCGCGATTATCGGCGCGGAACTGGAGCGTCAGCGCGACGGGATCGAACTGATCGCCAGCGAGAACATGGTCTCGGCCGCCGTCATGGCAGCGCAGGGCAGCGTTCTGACCAACAAATACGCCGAAGGCTATCCCGGCCGCCGCTATTATGGCGGCTGCGTGGAAGTGGACAGGGTCGAGACCCTTGCCATCGAGCGCGTGAAGAAGATGTTTGGCGCCGAATTCGCCAACGTGCAGCCCCATTCCGGCGCCAACGCCAACCAGGCCGCCTTCATGGCCATGGTCAGCCCCGGTGATACGGTAATGGGCATGAGCCTGGCCGCCGGTGGCCACCTGACCCATGGCGCGGCCCCCAATTATTCCGGCAAATGGTTCAACGCGGTCCAGTACGGCGTGCGCCAGGAAGACGGCCTGCTGGACTATGAGGAAATGGAGCGTCTGGCCCGCGCCGAGAAGCCGAAGCTGATCGTGGCGGGTGGCTCGGCCTATCCCCGCGTCATCGACTTCGCGCGTTTCCGCGCCATCGCCGATGAGGTCGGGGCCTACCTGATGGTGGACATGGCCCATTTCGCCGGGCTGGTGGCCGCCGGGCTGTATCCTTCGCCCATCGGGCATGCCCATGTCGTAACCTCCACCACGCACAAGACCCTGCGCGGGCCGCGTGGCGGGCTGATCCTGACCAATGACGCGGCTCTGGCCAAGAAGATCAATTCCGCCGTGTTCCCCGGCCTGCAGGGCGGTCCGCTCATGCATGTGATCGCCGCCAAGGCCGTCGCGTTTGGCGAGGCCCTGCGCCCCGACTTCCGCGCCTATCAGGAAGCGGTGGCCAGCAACGCCCGTGTTCTGGCCGAGACACTGGTCAGCAGCGGTTTCGACATCGTGACCGGCGGCACGGACTGCCACCTGCTGCTGGTTGACCTGCGGCCCAAGGGCGTGACGGGCCGCGCGGCCGAGCGCAGCCTTGAACGCGCCGGGATCACCGCCAACAAGAACGCCATTCCCTTCGACCCCGAAAAGCCCGCCATCACTTCGGGCATCCGTCTGGGCAGCCCGGCGGCCACGGCGCGCGGCTTTGGCGCGGCGGAGTTCAGGGAAGTGGGTCTCATGATTGACGAGGTGCTGACCGCGCTTGCCAAAAGCGGCACGGAGGAAGGCTGCCCGACCACCGAGCAGGCTGTTCACCAGCGTGTCAAGGCGCTGTGCGCGCGCTTCCCCATCTACGCCTGATGATATGCATCCCGGCCCCGGTTACTGATCTGGGGCCGGGATGTCGCTTTCAGCCGGTGCGGCGCGGGCGAACCTGACCGCCGTATGCCCGCGCGCGGGGCGGAGGTTGGGCATGACCAGCATGCAGTGGTCATAGGGCGTGCGGATTTCGTCATCTCCGTCATGGGCCACCAGTGTTCCGCCCGTGGGCAGCACCACCCCGCCACGGAAGGGCGTGACAAACCGGAACGTGCCCGTTCGCGCGGTAATCACGTCCGTCACCACCATATGACGCCGTGGGAACGGCCCCCCGGTCCTGACCGGCAGCCCGCAGCACGGCCCGATCAGGGACAGGACCGCCTGCATGGCGCGGGCGACGGTTTCCCTGCGCCAGTGCTGGCCCGCCTCCAGCAGGCAGGCGGCGG
>NZ_BAIO01000445.1 GCF_000613305.1 Komagataeibacter kakiaceti JCM 25156 | reverse complement strand
TGGAAGGATTCGCGCGCGGCGGAAGGCGGCTGGGTGTCGGCCACCCCTGAGCCATGTGGGATCAGTACGGGCTCCACGGCGTTGCGCCACCGGGAGGAGGGACTGAGTGTCGCCGTCATGAAAGGCTACGGGTCTCCGCCATGCTGGTCTGTTGTGGGGGCCGCGTGCCTGCCGGGCCTGTTATATCGCCAGCATAACTGACGCAGGGGGGGAGGTTGTCAAGGACCGGATCTGTAACGGAAGGCCGTTCAGTAACTTTCTGTGAAATTTTCCAGTAATTGCGCAAATCGCTGTGGGTTTTCGACATGCAGCCAGTGTCCCGCCCGTTCGATCAGTTCCAGCCGGTAGCACGGAAACAGCCTGCGCATGATGCCATAATGCTCGGGCCGGATATAGGGCGA
This sequence comes from Komagataeibacter kakiaceti JCM 25156, assembly GCF_000613305.1. The sequence goes on along the minus strand of NZ_BAIO01000445.1, from coordinate 1,554 downwards.
ATTCTCTCCCGCCAGGAACAGCGTGGGGCCGGGATAGGTATAGCCTTCAGGCATGTAGGGCCAGCTTTCCACGTTGGACAGGGAGTCCACGATCTCGCGCAGCCCGATGGTCCAGCCCGGATCTTCCCCGATGCGGATGTTCTGGAGCATGAGCGCCCGCACATCGCTATTGGGAATGTAGTGCTGCAGCAGCGTGTCCGCCCCCGCGCGGTTCAGGAAGGGCGGGAAGGTGACGCGCAGCATCTGCTCGGCCAGCCCGAACTGCCCGTGCCCCGTGCGCGCGGGCGGAATGTCGGCCACCAGCAGGCTGTGCACCATGCCCGGCCGGGTCAGCGCCAGCGTCATGGCTACCTTGCCCCCCATGGAATGGCCGACAAGGGTGGCGGGCAGGGCGTTGTGGTGGCCCAGCGTTTCCAGCAGGTCGCCCGCCATGGCGTTGTAATCCATAAGGCCATGCGGGCTGTCGCCATGGTTGCGCAGGTCGATGGCCAGCGTACGCCGCGTGCGGGCCAGGCGGCGCTGGAAAAAGCCAAGGTTGCGCGCCCGGCCGAACAGGCCATGCAGCAGGACCACCGGCGGGCGGCCCGCCGTGTCGGGTCCGTTTTCCTCGGGTCCACGCTCAATGACGTTCAGTAGCACCAGATCCGTTCCTATCGTCCTGTCACACCGGTGGTTGGCTGCTGGAGGTCCAGCATGATTTTTCCCATATGCGACCCGTTTTCCATGAGTGTATGGGCATCGGCGACCCGCGCAAAGGGGAAGGTGGCATGGATGAGTGGACGAATGGCCCGGCGCGCGAGCAGGGGCCACACGCGGGCTTCCAGTTGCCGGGCGATTTCCGCCTTCCAGGCGCTGTCGCGCGGGCGCAGCGTGGTGCCGGTCACGACCAGCCTGCGGGTCATGATGCGGGCCAGATTGACGCCATCGGCCCTGGCCCCGCCCTGAAGGGCGATGATGACCAGCCGTCCCTCCGGTGCGAGTGAACGCAGGTTTCCCTCCAGATATGACGCGCCGATCATGTCCAGTATGACATTTACGCCCGCGCCCTGCGTCAGTTCCTTGATGCGCTGGGGAAAGTCCTCGGTCTGGTAATTGATGGCCGCGCTGGCCCCCAGCGCGGTGCACAGCGCGCATTTGTCATCCGTTCCGGCGGTGGCGTAGACCGTGCCCCCCAGTTCACGCACAAGCTGGATGGCGACGGTGCCGATGCCGCTGGTGCCGCCGTGGACCAGCACGCGCTCCCCCGGTTTCAGCCCCGCCGTCATGAACAGGTTGGACCAGACGGTAAAAAACGTCTCGGGCAGGGCGGCGGCATGGAGTGCGTCGAACCCGACCGGCCACGGCAGGCACTGCCCCACCGGCACGGTGCAGTACTGCGCGTACCCCCCGCCATTGACCAGCGCGCACACCCGCGCGCCCAGCGCCGGGAAACCGTCCGCAGGCACATCCGGGCCATGGACCACCACTTCCCCCGCGATTTCCAGCCCCAGCAGCGGGCTGGCCCCCGGCGCGGCGGGTACAGCCCCTGGCGCTGCATGATGTCGGGGCGGTTGA
>NZ_BAIO01000446.1 GCF_000613305.1 Komagataeibacter kakiaceti JCM 25156 | reverse complement strand
CGCCCATGCCCCGCCCTGCCCCCGCCACAATGCGGGCCAGCGTGGCAAGGGTTGCAGCCGGGTGGCGGGATTCAGCCATCAGGGTGTTCCCATTGTTGCGTGTTCCAGTCATATCGCCCGCCCGCAAGCTCACCAAAGGCGACAAGAAACGCCATGCGCCGCACGCGCGGCATGGCCATGGCGACATCCCACGGCACCCCGTTCCTGATCAGGGCCGCGACCTCGATCAGGACGGGATGCCTGCTCAGTTTTTTGCGGCTGCCCTTTCCGCCCCGGCCCTGTCCGGCCCGTCCGTGCCGAACAGCGCGGTGGACAGGGCCTCGATCCCCGCATTGCCGATCTGGTTGGCAAGCTGTTCAAGCTGTAGGCGCGTCTGCGGGCGGATGACGGGCACGGCGTCGATTGCCTCGACCGAGGAGACCATGAGCGCATATTCCAGCCACGCGGTGGATGGTGCCGCCGGGCCAAGCTCCAGCAGCGCCAGCACATCGCCCGGCCCGCGCTCACGGTAGGTTATGGTCCGGCCATCGGCGGTTTTTACGGTCTGTTCCGTCATGTCGAACCTCCCGATCAGGAAATGCGGTTGCGTGCGCGGGCGTTGAAGCTGATGGTCTGGGTCACCAGCATTTCGGACTGGTAGTGCCCCGCATCGGCAAGCTGGATCGAGGCGCCGATGAATTCGAACGTGCTGAGCGAGCCATCGCATTCCGTCACGTACTGGTAGATACTGCCCAGCACCACGGTACCCGCCGCCCAGAAGCCGTTTTCAATGGCGGAAAACAGGTCATCCGCTCCCGAACTGTCGCGCTGGAAGCTGAAATGCCCGTTCCACCCGTTGGGGACGTCATAGAACAGCGGCATGTCATTGAGCGGGCTGGAGGAAAGCGAACTGGTGCGCTGCTGCGCGCTGAAACCCGTTACGGTGGGTAGGTCGATGCGGCTGCCGTCATAGACCAGAACCACCCGGCAGTCGCGACCGATATTGAAGGGTTTGGCGGACATTCACGTCTCCATAAAAAAGGGCGGCCCTCGGGCCGCCCGTAACAGGAACAGACTGGAAAAAAGGTGTCAGGCCGTCGGTGTATCGGTGCTGACCGTGACACTCGCCCCGCCCTGAAGGTTGACGACGAAGAAGCGGTTGATGCCTGGTAGCGCACCTGCACATCCGCGCGGACATAACCCAGCGCCGTGCGCGACTGCGGGTTGTTGGACGTGTCGCACACCACGGCGTAATCCGTGCTGGCCCCCAGAATGCCGGAAGTGACCATGTTGGACAGCGTGCCCAGCAGCACGGCGCGGATATCACCAAACAGGGTGGGCGTGATCACGACGCCTACGAACGCGCCCATGCCCGCGTTGATGGTTTCGGAAATATAGTTGGTCAGGCGGGTGTAACTGTCATCACTGGTGTCGGCGCTGGAGGATGTGTTGATCCCCCCACGCACGGCCCAGTAGGCCCCGCCAGGCACCGGGTTGCACACCACGTCGATTCCGGCGGCGAACAGGGCTGAAAGCTCGGCGGTGGAATAGGTCGCGGCCTGCCCGCTGGAAACCAGACCCGCCTTCTGGCTACCGATCACACCGTAAAGCTGCCGGTTCAGGCTCGACTGTTCGGGGGAAAGCCCGCCCAGAATCCCGGCGGCGAAAGCCTGCGGCGGCACCAGCATGTCGCCATTGGTGTCATCGTCCCACCACAGCCAGTCACCCAGCATGAGCTTCACGCCATAGCAGTCCAGACCCGCCGCGGCCTTCTGCGCCGCCGCATTGGCGATCGTGTCGCCCGCCAGAGTGCAGGCGATCATGTACATTCCTTCCTCCAGCCCGAAAGCGGCCTGCGTGGTCCATGATGTGGCGTCACTCACCCCATGCAGCATCCCGATTGCGCAGCCCTGCCCGCGCAGCGCGTACATGCCGGTGCGCGTGGCGCCGTCAATACCGGTGAAGGCGGCGGTCGCTGG
>NZ_BAIO01000447.1 GCF_000613305.1 Komagataeibacter kakiaceti JCM 25156 | reverse complement strand
GATCTGGGGCTGGACCGCCTGCCTGGCCATGACAGGCTGCCAACCCCGCTCGCACTCGGCCTGCTGGCGCGCGCGCGCATGTCCGGCCACCCGGTGCCGGCCGCCATGCGCGAACTCATGGCCGGGTGGGAAAAGACCCTGCCGCCTGCGGCCGGGCGCGCGCTGGATGAAATGGTGGCGCGGCAGGACAGCCAGAAGGAGTTCGCGCAGGCCGCGCGTCGCCTGCTCATGGCCTGCGACCTGCTTCCGCACGAGGTCCTGCCCGAGGAAGAGGCGGATGACGGCACGACCGAGGCCGACACCACCACCACCGAGGACGAGGAACAGACTGACGACACCACCCCCGAGCCGCAGGACGATGGTCCGGAGGAGGATGAGAACGCCCTGCCCATGCAGATGTCCCAGGGCGTGGGGGCCGGTGATGACGAACCGGAGGATGGCGAGCGGGGCGGCGCGGCCAGCGGATCGGAAGAAGCGGGCGGCCCCGCCGAGGACACCGCGCCGGAGGAGGAACAGACCCCCGGCTACCATGCCTTCACCACCGCGTTTGACGAGGAAATCGCCGCCGAGGATCTGTGCGACGCTGAGGAACTGTACCGCCTGCGCCAGACGCTGGACCAGCAGCTTGTCAGCATGCAGGGCGTGGTCTCCAAACTGGCCAACAGGTTGCAGCGCAAGCTCATGGCGCAGCAGACGCGCGCGTGGGAATTCGACCTGGAGGAAGGCATGCTCGATGCGGGACGTCTGTCGCGCATCGTGGTCAATCCCATGCTTTCGCTTTCGTACAAGCGTGAGCGGGACACGGAATTCCGTGACACGGTCGTCACCCTGCTGATCGACAATTCGGGTTCCATGCGCGGGCGGCCCATCTCGGTCGCCGCGATGTGTGGCGACATCCTTGCCCGCACGCTGGAACGCTGCGCGGTGAAGGTGGAGGTGCTTGGCTTCACCACGCGGGCATGGAAGGGCGGCCGGAGCCGCGAGGCATGGGTGGAGGCAGGCAAGCCCGCCAATCCCGGCAGGCTGAACGACCTGCGCCATATCATCTACAAGGCGGCGGACATGCCGTGGCGTCGCGCCCGGCGCAATCTCGCTGATGCTGCGGGAGGGACTGCTCAAGGAAAACATCGATGGGGAAGCCCTGCTCTGGGCGCAGCGGCGTCTGGCCGCGCGGGTGGAGGGGCGGCGTATCCTGATGGTGATTTCCGATGGCGCGCCGGTGGATGACAGCACGTTATCCGTCAATCCGGGTTCGTATCTGGAAAACCACCTGCGGGAGGTGATCGCCCATATCGAGACGCGCACCAGCACCGAGCTTCTGGCCATCGGCATCGGCCATGACGTGACACGCTATTACCGTCGCGCCGTGACCATTACCGACCCCGAGGAACTGGGCGGCACCATGATGAAAAAACTCTCCGAACTGTTCGGGGAGGAAGCCGCCACCCGGCGCGGGGGGCGTTAGTCACCCCGCTGCCCGCATCAGGCGGGCACCAGCCTGCGATCGGCCAGTTCCAGCAGGGCCTCAAGCATCCGGTCCACATCCGCGTTGGTGGTGCGGTGATTGACAATGGCGGCGCGCACCGCCTTGCGCCCGTTGATGATGGTGGTCGAAGGGGCGGCGATCCCGCTTTCATGCAGGTCTTTCACCACCTCCCCATTGAAGTGATCGAGATCCGCCACCGGTGCGATGATGCGGAAGCACACGATATTCAGCGTGACGGGGGCCAGGAGTTCCAGCCGGGGGCTGGCCTCCACCCGCCGGGCCAGATGTTGCGCAATGGCGCAGCAATTGGCGATCATCCGGCCCATGCCGTCCGCGCCATACGTGCCCAGCGTCATCCACACCTTCAGCGCGCGGAAACCGCGTGACAGGTCGGGTCCAAGGTCGCAGTACCAGGCGCGTTGGTGGCGAGGCCCCGGTCCTCACGCGCCGAGATAGGCGCGGG
>NZ_BAIO01000448.1 GCF_000613305.1 Komagataeibacter kakiaceti JCM 25156 | reverse complement strand
CACCCGCTGGCCGATGCGCCGGACCTGCACGGGCGCGGGCGGGTTCCCTCAACCCAGTGGCGTCTGATCTGGCTGCGGCGCCTTTTGGTCATTGGCGGCGCGGTGGTCATGACCGGGCTTGCCGGGTACGAGATGGACCTGGTGTTCAACGCCGTGCAGCGTTCCGTGGCCGGCATGGTCATGCTGGTGCTGTTTGTCGTGCTGTTCCTGTGGATCGCGCTGGCCTTTACCTCCGCGCTCGCGGGGTTCGGGTCGATGCTGGCGCATGGCGGGCTGGGGCTGGGCATTACCCGCACCGGGCCGCTGCCGCGCCTGTCCAGCCGCACGGCGCTGCTGATGCCCACCTATAACGAGGATCCGGGCCGGGTCATGGCCGGGCTGCGCGCCACCATCGACAGCCTGACCGCCACGTTGCAGGAACGCGCGTTCGATGTGTTCATCCTGTCCGATACGACGGATCCGGACATATGGGTGGCCGAGGAAGCCGCGTACATGGCCCTGTGCCGCGCCACGGGCTGGGGCGGGCGGCTGTTCTACCGCCGCCGCGCGGTCAATACCGACCGCAAGGCGGGCAATATCGCCCAGTGGGTGCGCGCCTATGGCGCGGCCTACCAGCAGATGATCACGCTCGACGCCGATAGTGTGATGGCGGGCGACGTGATCGTGTGGCTGACGGCGGCCATGGAGCGCAATCCCGGCGTGGGGCTGATCCAGTCCCTGCCGGTCATCGTGAACGGATCGACCCTGTTCGCGCGCATGCAGCAGTTCGCGGGCCGCGTCTATGGTCCCCTGATCGCCCACGGCATTGCGTGGTGGCATGGGTCGGAGGGTAATTACTGGGGGCATAACGCCATCATCCGCACAGCGGCGTTTGCCGAACAGGCGGGGCTGCCCCATCTGCCCGGCCGCAAGCCGTTCGGTGGCGCGATCATGAGCCATGACTTCGTGGAGGCCGCCTCATGCGCCGGGGGGGCTGGGCCATCCACATGGTTCCCGCCCTGGGCGGATCGTATGAGGAAAGCCCCCCGTCACTGACCGACATCGCCATTCGCGACCGGCGCTGGTGCCAGGGCAACCTGCAACATGCGAAGGTGATTTCCGCCAATGGCCTGCACTGGGTCAGCCGCATGCACATGCTCATGGGCATCGGTTCCTATGTCACCTCGCCGCTATGGCTGATCTTTCTGCTGGTCGGGATCGTGGTGTCGCTGCAAAGCCGCTTCTACAAACCGGAATATTTTGGCGACACCAAGCTGCTCTATCCCCACTGGCCGCATGTGGATCCGGTTCAGGCGGAATACATGTTCCTGGGTACCATGGTGGTGCTGCTGGCCCCCAAGATACTGGCGTACATCCTGCTGCTGCTCGATGGCCCGCTGCGGCGGGGATGTGGCGGGGCCATCGCCGCTGCCGCCTCCATCGTGGTGGAAACGGTCGTGGGCGGGCTGTTGGCCCCGATCGCCATGCTGATCCAGACCGGAGGGGTCATTTCCATCCTGATGGGGCGTGATTCGGGCTGGAACGCGCAGCGGCGTGACGCGGGCAGTCTCCAGATCATGCAGAACGTGCGGCTGTACATGGTCCATACCCTCATGGGCATGGCGCTGGCCGCGGCCGCATGGAGCGTCTCGCTGCCACTGTTCCTGTGGATGCTGCCGGTCACGCTCGGCCTGGTCTGCGCCATTCCCCTGACGGTGCTGACCGGCAGCACGGCGGTGGGGCAGGCGTTCCGGCGCGCCCATCTTCTGCTGATACCCGAGGAAACGGCCCCGCCCCCCGTCCTGAAGGAAGCCGTGACCTATATGGGGCACATGGCGGGCCAGCCGGTGCCCGAAGCCATCGCCGCGCTGCGCGCGCGCGCCGAACTGCTCAGGGTGCATGAAATCCTGCTGCCGCCGCCGCGCCACCGGGGGATCCGATCAATCCCGCCCTTCTGGTCGGCCTGCT
>NZ_BAIO01000449.1 GCF_000613305.1 Komagataeibacter kakiaceti JCM 25156 | reverse complement strand
CTGCCGGGGGGGCATGACCGGCGTGACGTCCGGCGCGGCGGGCGCTGTAACACCGGGGCGCGGGGCCTCGTTTTCCGAGATGAGGGCATGCAGTTCGTTGCGGAGCATGATGAACCCCATGATCAGCGTGCCCACCACCATGATCCCGATCCAGATGAGCTTGCCGATCTGCTCCCGTCTTTCTTCATCATGCGCCATTGGATTTTCTAGCCTTTGCCATAAAGCGTTTCCGCCGCCACGTCCGGCTGCGTGATTTCAACAATCCCCTCGGGGCGCAGCGCGTTGTAGAAGCAGCTTCGCCGCCCCGTGTGGCAGGCCACACCGGTCTGGTCAACAAGCAGCAGGACCGCGTCACGGTCACAGTCCAGGCGCGCATCCACCAGATGCTGTACCTGCCCCGATGTTTCTCCCTTGCGCCACAGGCCGCCACGGCTGCGGGAATAATAGCAGACCCGGCCCGTGCGCAGGGTTTCGTCCAGTGCTGCGGCATTCATCCACGCAAGCATCAGGATCTCGCCGGTGTCATGCTGCTGGGCGATGGCGGTGATCAGGCCATCGGCGTTGAATTTGACCCGATCGATCATGGCGGAACGGATGGCCGTATCCGGCGTCGTGTAGGACATGTGTTTTACCTTGAACAGACAGGAGAAAGCCCGACCGGGCACATGCCCGCCACGGGCGCGCCTGTCCAGCCCCTATTGCGGCCGGGCGGCGGGCAGGGTGAACCATTGGGGTACCCGCACGCTCAGGGCGTGCCCCCCGGCGGTCAGGTCCGTATCGTGCATATGTTCCGTACGGATCATCGCCATGCCCGCCCCATCGCGGGAGGAACGCATTTCCCCCACAGTGGCCGCGCCGGACAGGATGGGCGTGCCCGGCGGGGGCAGTTCACGCGCCGCCGTGACCGGCAGCAGGTGGCGGCGCACAAGACCGCGATAGCGCGTGCGCGCGGTCAGTTCCTGCCCCATGTAGCAGCCCTTGGTCCAGCTAATGCCGTTGAGCTGGTCAAAATTGGCTTCCAGCAGCAGGGTTTTGTCACTTTCACAGTCACGCGGGCCAGCGGGCAGGCCAAGCGCCAGACGGTGGCGGTCATAATCGACATCATCGGCGGAAGGCGACGGGACGGGATGCCCCAGCAGGAAGCGCCAGCCCGCCTGCGCAAGACGCGGGTCGGGCGCGGCGGGGTAGCCTTCGGGCGGGGTGATGTCGTCCCCCCACGCGGCATGCACGGCGTAGCCGGTATCACCAATCTCGACCTGCGCGCGCAGGCGGTAGCGCGACAGGCGCTGGCGCAGCATGTCCGTCTGCCCGGCGTCACAGTCCAGCAGCAGGCGCGTGCCTTCGGGGTCGGCAAAAACGAAGAAATCGGCCAGCCATTTCCCCTGCGGGGACAGGAAAGCCGTCCACACCGCCGTACCGGGGGCCACGGCCGTCATGTCGTTTGACACCAGTCCCTGCAGGAAGGACACGCGATCCGCCCCGGAGACACTCAGCACGGCGCGATCAGGAAGATGAGCAATTCTGGCCATATTTACAATCTGGCCATGTCCGCGCCGCGAGGCAAGGGCTAAGAGGGGTGGGTACATCCGCGAAACCTGTTGGGCTCCGTAAAAAATGCAGATCCTGTTCATCACCTCCACCCGGCTGGGTGACGCCGTCCTGTCCACCGGCCTGCTGGATGAACTGCTGCGGCGTTACCCACGGGCCGATTTCACCATTGCGTGCGGGCCGGTGGCCGCCGGGCTGTTCGCGCACATGCCCTGCCGCGTGCGTACGCTGGTCATGGTCAAGCGGCCGCATAACCGGCACTGGCTGGATCTGTGGCGGGCGTGCCGGGGGCGGAAATGGGATCTGTGCGTGGATCTGCGGGGTTCGGTGGTCAGTTATTTCCTGCGCGTGGGCAGGCGTCACGTCATGCGCGGGGGGCGCAGGCCGGGGCTGCGGG
>NZ_BAIO01000450.1 GCF_000613305.1 Komagataeibacter kakiaceti JCM 25156 | reverse complement strand
CATTCCGACGGAGGAGACGGTCCGCAACATCGCCCAGATGGTGCAGCGCCTGAAAAAAGCCGGTTTCACGGTCGCCCTGATCGACGAGACCAATACATCCGGCGCACCGCGCGAGGCCCTGCGCGCCGCCGTGCGCGCAGGCACCATCACGCCCGATATCGAGATCGACCCCTTCGCGCCCGACCAGCCGCTGTACAATGTGGACAACCATACCTACTGGAGTGATGACGATACCCATCCCTCCCAGATCGGGCATGCCATCCTGGCCAGCATGGTGTGGCGGCAGGTCGGCGGCCGCCTGCTGTCCGCGCGTTGACAGTACGGGGCGCGTGGAGGAGCATCAGGGCGCGACAGGGACGCAGGTGGTTGCACTTTGACGGATTCCAGATAGGGAAGCCTGACAGTTCAAGGGATATGTGATTATCTGATGCGGTTTGATCTCAAGACATCCGGCCTGACAGTCCGCCCTGCCCCGAAAATGGGGCGTCGCGCCATGCTGGCGGCCTTCATGGCCATGGGGGGCGTGCCCATGTCATCCATGGCCGGGTCCGCCGCGCATGCGGGGGGTAATGAGGTCGCGCGGCAATGGGCCGTGTTCCGGAGAAAATATTTCCGCCCCGATGGCCGCATTGTCGATACGGGCAATAACGGGGAATCCCACAGCGAGGGACAGGGCTACGGCATGCTTTTCGCCGCCGTCGCGGATGACCTGCCCACGTTCGAGACGATGTGGAACTGGACGCAGGCCACCTTGCGGCACACGAAGGACGGGCTGTTTTCATGGCGCTTCCTGCCCGGCCATACGCCCGCCGTGCCCGATACGAACAACGCGACCGATGGTGACCTGCTGATCGCCCTTGCCCTTGCCCGCGCGGGGCGGCGCTGGCACCGCCCGGATTTCGTGCAGGAAGCCGTCGCGATCTATCGCGACGTGCTGCGGCTCATGACCCTGCGGGTGGGGGATTACAGGGTGCTGCTGCCCGGCGCGCAGGGGTTCGTCCAGCCCGACAGGGTCACGCTCAACCTGTCCTATTACGTCATGCCCTCCCTGCTTCAGCCTTTGAACTGACGGCGGACCCGGCATGGCATGACGTGATGCGCGACGGCATGCGGCTGATCATGCAGGCCCGCTTCGGCCAGTGGCGGCTACCGCCGGACTGGCTCTCGATCGACCGGCGCACGCAGGCCCTTTCCCTGGCGAAGGGATGGCCGCCCTGTTTTTCCTATGATGCGATCCGGGTTCCGCTTTACCTGTACTGGGCGCATATGCTCACGCCGGACCTGCGGGCGGGATACGCCCGGTTCTGGACGCATTTTGGCGCGGATGCGCTGCCCGGCTGGATAGACCTGACAACGGGGGCGCGTTCGCCCTATAATGCCCCGCCGGGATATCTGGCGGTCGCGCAGTGCACGGGGCTTGCTTCATCGGCAAAATTGCCGACACTGGACCACGCGCCGGATTATTATTCCGCGGCATTGACGCTTCTGGTTTATATCGCGCGGGCAGAGGAGCAGGTGAAGTGAGCGGATCAGGGTCAGAAGACAGGGTTGAAGGCGACGGTCGCTCCGGTGCGGTGGGGCGTCCGCGCGATATCGAACGTGTCCTGCAAAGCTTCGGGGTCGAGCAGGGATTCGTCTACCGGCCTTTTGTCGATCGCTCCCTGCTGGAAACGGACGGAACTTCCGCCACCACCGAGTCCTCCAGCTCCAAAGACCTGACCGAAGTCGAGGATCCGTACGACTGGCAGGCTGAAAATGAACCGGGTGAGGATCTCCTCACGGAAGAGGAGACGGCCCCCGAACCCCCGGCGGAGCAGCTTCTGGCCCCACCTGAGGGCAGCACGCCCCCGCAGGTGGAGGAGGCGCCCGCCGCCATAGCCCCGCCCGAGGTGAAATCGCCCACGCCCGCTATTGCATCGGAACCGGAAAGCGTATCGAAGCC
>NZ_BAIO01000451.1 GCF_000613305.1 Komagataeibacter kakiaceti JCM 25156 | reverse complement strand
CCCCGCGCCCAGCAGCAGGGCGCGGCCACCATGGACGGGAATTCCATGCGCCTCGACATTGGCGACGAATCCATCCCCATCGGTGGAATAGCCTTCGATCCGGCCTCATCGGTGAAAACCAGCGTATTGACCGAACCGGACCGCTCGGCCGAACGGTCCAGACGGTCCACGATCCGGTAAGCCGATTCCTTGTGCGGAATGGTGACGTTCACGCCCCGGAATCCCGCCGCCTGAAGGCCACGGACCGCCGTCTCGAACTGCCCCGGCCGGACAGGCAGCGGCACGTAAGCCCCATTGATCGCGCATTTGCGCAGCCAGAAATTATGCATGAGCGGTGAGCGCGAATGCGCGACCGGCCAGCCGATCACCCCGGCCAGAAGCGTATGCCCATCAATGCGCGGCGCGCGCTGCGTTGTCTTTTCCATCGGGTCCATCAGGCTGTCTGTTTACGTGAACCGGCACTCTGGCGGCTGAATTCGTCCCATGCGCGCGGCAGGATACGCGCCAGGCGCGCGGCCCATTCCGCCTGCCCCCGCGCGGTGGCAACCAGATCCTGACGGATCTCGATTTCAAGATAGGGCAGGCCCCGCCCCTCCGCATGCACCGGCACGGTATAATCGCTGGCGTCCGTCAGCGCATAGGGTTCGTTGCTGCCCACGACCAGTCCGTCCTCCGCCGCCAGCAGGTCACGCACCCGCAGCCCGAAAGCGGGATTGCGGTTGTGCAGCACGCCGGTATGCCACGGGCGCTTCTGGCCGTTCATGCAGTCCGTAAAACTGTGCAGGGACACCAGCACGACCGGTAGCCCCGCCTCCAGCCGGGTCGAGATTTCATTCTCGATGCGCTGGTGATAGGGCAGGAATATCTCCTCCACCCGCTGGCCTTCCTGGGCGGCGGTAATATCGACATTACCGGGCACGTCCGTGCCATCGCTGCGCCGCACGATGGATGTCGGGTGCCCCGGCGCGCGGTTGCAGTCGATCACGAGGCGGGAATAGGCCTGCTCGACCAGCACGCAGCCCAACTGCTCCGCCAGCAGGCGGCCCGTCTCGGCCATGCCGAGGTCACAGGCGATGTGGCGCGCCCGATCGGCGGCGCTGACCCCCAGATCCCCCAGTGCCGCGGGAATGGCCCGGCCGGCATGGTCGCTGGTCAGCACGAAAGGCGGGGCGGTGGGGGAAACGGGGCTTCCGGCGGCCGAAGGGCCGAACTGGATAACGGGTGGAGGATCATCCTGCGTCAGCAGACGTGACGGCTCTTGCGCAAGGGCTGCGTGCGGCATTGTGCGGGGCGTCCTCTGGCCGTGGGCGGATTGCGCCATGACCCTACAGCCCCTGCCGCATGAGTAAAAGACCCCGCGCGACAACCCACATCCCGCAGGAACGATTGTATCTGGCGGCCCACGTGGGTAGGGTGCGCGGCAGCCATGGCGTTACGCCAACATGGCCCTTAATCACGCTTGAATCACACTTTGGGGTAGCTGGAACACAGAATGCCGGGGAATGCGAAAACGCTGACGGATCAGGACGCGAACGGCGCCAACGCGCAATGGGGCGGACGCTTTGCCGGGGGGCCTGCGGCGATCATGCAGGACATCAACGCCTCCATCGGGTTTGACAAAGCGCTGTGGCGGCAGGACATCGCAGGCTCCAAGGCCCATGCCGCCATGCTGGCCAGAACCGGCATCATCTCGGCCGAGGACGCGCGCGCCATTACCGACGGGCTGGACGGGATCGGGCGCGAGATCGCGGCGGGCACGTTCGAATTCAGCACCGCGCTGGAAGATATTCACATGAATATCGAATCCCGCCTGTCCGACCGCATTGGCGAGGCGGGCAAGCGCCTGCACACCGCGCGTTCGCGCAACGATCAGTCGCGACCGATTTCCGCCTGTGGGTGCGTGACGCGATTGACGGGCTGGACCGGCAGGCGGCCG
>NZ_BAIO01000452.1 GCF_000613305.1 Komagataeibacter kakiaceti JCM 25156 | reverse complement strand
CCGCGATTCCGACGCTCGGGCGCTATGCGCAGCTTGACCGCGTCCGTATGCCGCATGACCTGCGCAACCTTTCGGTGGAGCAGCTGAAGCAGCTTGCGGATGAACTGCGGTCCGAGACGATCGACGCGGTTTCCACCACCGGGGGGCATCTTGGCGCGTCGCTGGGCGTGGTTGAACTGACCGTGGCGCTGCATGCCGTGTTCGACACCCCCGATGACCGCGTGATCTGGGATGTCGGCCACCAGGCCTATCCGCACAAGATCCTGACCGGGCGGCGCGAGCGGATCCGCACCCTGCGCCAGCCGGGCGGGCTTTCGGGCTTCACGCGGCGTAGCGAGAGCGAATACGACCCCTTCGGCGCGGCCCATTCCTCCGCCTCCATTTCCGCCGGGCTTGGCATGGCCGTCGCCCACCACCTGCGCGCGGAGGAAGACCCTTCCTACCGTGAGCGCAACGTGATCGCGGTGATCGGGGATGGCTCGATCTCGGCGGGCATGGCGTACGAGGCGATGAACAACGCCTCGCATTGCGGGCCGGGCGCCGAACGCCTGATCGTGGTGCTCAACGATAACGAGATGTCCATCGCGCCGCCGGTGGGCGCGATGTCGAACTACCTGTCGCGGCTCATGTCCTCGCGCAAGTTCCTGGGCCTGCGCGAGCTTGCGGGCAAGATGGCCAAACGCCTGCCGGGCCGGCTGGAACGCACGGCGAAGAAGGCGGATGAATACGCGCGCGGCATCATGACCGGCGGCACGCTGTTCGAGGAACTGGGCTTTTACTATGTCGGCCCCGTGGACGGGCATGACATGAACCAGCTCGTCCACATCCTGCGCAACCTGCGTGACGCGGAAGATGTCGGCCCCGTGCTGGTCCATGTGATTACCGAAAAGGGGCGTGGCTACACCCCGGCCGAATCGGCTGGCGACAAATACCATGCCGTATCTAAGTTCAACGTGGTGACGGGCGAGCAGAAAAAGGCCCCGCCCGGCCCGCCGAGCTACACCTCGGTCTTTGCGCGGGAACTGGTGCGTCAGGCCGCGACGGATGATAAAATCGTCACGATCACCGCCGCCATGCCCTCGGGCACGGGGCTGGACAAGTTCGCCAAGGCCTATCCCGACCGCTTCTTCGATGTCGGCATTGCCGAGCAGCACGCCGTCACCTTCGCCGCAGGCATGGCGACGGAGGGGCTGCGCCCGTTCTGCGCCATCTACTCCACCTTCCTGCAGCGCGCCTATGACCAGGTGATGCATGACGTAGTGCTGCAGAAGCTGCCGGTACGCTTCGCCGTTGACCGCGCGGGGCTGGTGGGGGCCGATGGCGCGACCCATGCCGGGTCGTTCGACATCACCTATCTTGGCTGCCTGCCGGGCATGACCATCATGGCGCCCAGCACGGAGCTGGAACTGCTGCACATGACCGCGACCTCCGTCGCGTTTGACGAAGGCCCGATCGCGCTGCGCTACCCGCGTGGCAACGGGCTGGGGCTGGAGCTTCCGGCGGCGGGCGGGATCCTTGAGATCGGACGCGGGCGAATCGTGCGTGAAATGGCCCGTCAGTCCGGCCCCGAGCAGGGCGGCATCGCCATCCTCTCGCTCGGGCCAAGGCTGGGAGAGGCGCTGAAGGCGGCGGACATGCTGGCCGCGCAGGGCCTGTCCCCCACGGTGGCCGACGCCCGCTTCGCCAAGCCGATCGACACGGCGCTGGTCGAGCAGCTTGCGCGCAACCACGCCGTGCTGATCACCATCGAGGAAGGATCGGTGGGCGGCTTCGGCAGCTATGTCATGACCCATCTGGCCCGGACCGGCCTGCTGGACCGCGTGCGCTTCCGCCCCATGACCCTGCCCGACCGCTTCATCGACCACAACACCCAGGCCGCCCAGTACCATGAGGCCGGGCTGGATGCGC
>NZ_BAIO01000453.1 GCF_000613305.1 Komagataeibacter kakiaceti JCM 25156 | reverse complement strand
CGATTGTCGTCAGATCAGGCCGGTAGGCCGCCGCCCAGAAGGCCCGGCAGTCCGCCCAGCTCAGTTTCATGATCCGTGCCGGATCGGGCTGGCGCAGCGACGGGTCGCCCGGGGGCGAGACGGCGGCCTGCACCGCGCGCGTGAACAGATAATCGGGCGAATGCAGCAGCCCGGACACGGATGCGGCGGTATTGGCGCGCACGATCCTGAACGCGGATTCGGGCAGGGCGGGATGCAGTTCATTTTCCGCCAGCAGGTCCAGCCCGCGTGCGAAATCGGGGGTCAGCACGCTCAGGCTGAAATCCGCCCCGGCACTTTCGGTGGCGGCAATATCGTCAAACGCCTTTTGCAGCCCGATCCGGTCATGGGTGGTGCTGCCGTAACGGAACAGTTCATCGGTAATATCGGCAATGCCTTCCTTGCCCGGCGGCTCCTGCATGTCCTCGTTCTGGCGGATCGTGCCGTACAGGTTGATGGTATGGCTGACCGAAGCCGGGCGTACGATCAGCCGCAGCCCGTTGGGAAGCGTGAAGGTGGCGGGCGTGCCCACTGGTACCGGGGGATGGAGCGCAAGCAGGCTGTCATTGGCCCATTGTGGCAGGGCGACCGGATGGTCCGGCGCGCTGGCAAAGGATTCTGAGCCGCCAAACCCCTTGTCCGTGACTGGATGGCCACCATCACGCGGGGTCAGGATGGCGGTGATGGACTGCTGGGGGTCCAGCACCTGCCGCGCCAGGCGGTTGACATCTTCCGGTGTCACGGTGGCGAAGGCGGTGGCTTCATCATCCGGGGATTGCAGGCCCATGACGGCCTGTGCTTCCGACCAGCTTTCCGCCAGCCCCGAAATGCTGTTGGCGGCAAAGCCAAGCTGGGCCAGTTCCTTGCGCTTCGCGGCTTCGACCAGGTCGGACGGCACGCCATTTTCGCGCAGCGTGCGCAGGATTTCCTTCATGCGCGCCTGTAGCGGGGCGGGGGAGCCGCCATTGGGGAACGCGGCGATGGCGATACCGATGCCCGCATCCGCCTTGGTCACGAAATCGAAGCTGGCCAGCAGGGCGCGCCCCTGCGGCACCAGTTCGTACAATGCGCCGCGCTGGCTGGACAGGACATCGGCCAGTATGCGCGCGGCGGCGTAATCATGGCTGTTCTGGCCCGGCATGCGGCTGGCGATGGCCACCAGCCCGACCGGATAATCGGTCGGAAAACGCAGGGTCTGCGCATGGACGGGGCCGGGGTGGATTTCAGGCCGGGGCGGGAGCCTGCGGGCCGGAATGGAGCCAAAGGCCGCGCGGACCATATCCAGCGTTGCGGTGGGGTCCACCGCGCCGGTTATGACCAGGATCGCGTTGTTGGGCGCGTACCAGTCCCGATAGAAACGGCGCAGCATGGCCGTGTCGGTCCGGTCAAAGGACGCGCGCGTGCCCAGCGCGTCATGGTCATAGGGCGTGCCCGCGAACAGGATGGATTGCAGCCGGGCCAGGTAGACATAGCCGGGGCTGGACAGATCGCGGGAGACTTCCTGTTCGATCGCGCCGCGTTCATGGGCCCAGTCCTCGGCCGCCAGTGTCAGCCCCTTCATGCGCAGGGCTTCGATATGCAGCAGCACATCCAGATTTTCGGCTGGCGCGGTATAGAAGAACTGCGTCACGTTTTCCGTGGTATCGGCATTGTAGCTGCCGCCCAGCCTGGCCCCGATGGCGGCCATCTGGTCACGGTCCAGCCCCTGGCTGCCCCGGAACATCATGTGCTCCAGTGCGTGCGCCGTGCCGGGAAAACCTGCGGGGGCGGCGGCCGAGCCCGCAAGGTAGCTGATCTCGGTGCTGACAACGGGGGCCAGGCGGTCGGGCACGATCACGACCCGCAACCCGTTGGGAAGCGTGGTCTGCACCGGTATTTCCCGCTGC
>NZ_BAIO01000454.1 GCF_000613305.1 Komagataeibacter kakiaceti JCM 25156 | reverse complement strand
CCAGCCCCAGCTCCCGCGCGGCGGCGGACAGGCTGCCGCTGCGTACTATGGTGACAAATACCGCCATTTCGGTGATGTCACGCATATATTTGTTATCCTTCATGCAAGCAGCTTCCGGTTAAAGGGGATTATCATCTCCCGCCATGCGCGCCCATAGTTGGCGTATGGGGTGTGCGGATTTGCGCGCCGCTTCCTGCCAGAAGGATCGAAAACATCATGCATTATCGTCAGCTTGGCCGCTCGGGCCTGCGGATTTCGGCATTCACGCTCGGCACGATGACATTTGGCGGCAAAGGGGATTTCGCCAAGACCGGGAATACCGACCTTGCCGGCGCCAGCCGCCAGATCGACCTGTGCATTGAAGCCGGGATCAACATGTTCGACACGGCCGATATCTATTCGACCGGTGTTTCGGAGGAAATTCTCGGCGCGGCGCTCAAGGGCCGTAGTGATGACATCATGGTCACCACCAAGGCCCGTTTCCGCATGGGCAAGGGGGCGAATGACGCCGGTCTGTCGCGCTATCATCTCATCAGCGCGTGCGAAGCCAGCCTCCGGCGTCTGGGCCGCGATCATATCGACCTGTATTACCTGCATGAATGGGATGGCCAGACCCCGCTGGAGGAAACGCTCGAAGCCCTCGACACCCTGACGCGCGCGGGCAAGATCCGCTACGCGGGTGTGTCCAACTTCTCGGCCTGGCACCTGATGAAGGCGCTCGGCACGGCGGAGCGCAACCGGCTGATCGCGCCCGTCTCGCAGCAGATCTACTACTCGCTTCAGGCGCGCGACGCCGAGTACGAACTGCTGCCCGTTTCCCTCGATCAGGGGATTGGCGTGCAGGTCTGGAGCCCGCTGGCCGGTGGCCTGCTTTCGGGCAAATACCGGCGCGGCAAGCCCCAGCCCACCGGCACGCGGCAGATCGAGAACTGGGGCGAGCCGCCCGTCCATGACATTGAAAAGCTTTATGACGTGGTGGAGGTGCTGGTCGGTATTGCCGAGTCGCGCGGTATCTCGGCGGCGCAGGTGGCGCTGGCCTGGGTGGCGCAGCGCCCGGCCATTACCTCGGTCGTGATCGGGGCGCGGACCGAGGCGCAACTGGTGGATAACCTCAAGGCCATCGAACTGGACCTGACGGCGGATGAAATCAGCCGTCTGGATGAAGCCAGCGCGCCCCCGCTGATCTATCCGTTCTGGCACCAGGCCAGCACGGCGTCCGACCGGCTTTCCCCGGCGGATCTCCTGCTGCTTGGGCCGACGGTGGCCAGAAAGGGCGCGTAAGGCCCCCCGGCACAGGTGGGCGCGACGGGGTACATGGGTGCCGCGCGAATGGCCGTTGCGCCCGTAAGGCACGGCAGTATTGACCTGCATCAAGGATGTCGGCCCGGCGTTAATGATCAGCTAAACGCCTGATATGCGGCGTCGGGCCGGATAGGGGAGGCCAGATTGGGGGTGAGGGAAATCAGCTTCCCATATCTTGTAATAACATCTGATTGACCCCATCTGGAATTCAGCGCCGCGTCGTTGCCTGTTGAGGGACGGCAGAAGGCAAACCGTTATGTCGCCTGATTGAAAGGGACGAAGGAACAATGAATATCGAGAAGTTTACGGAACGGTCGCGTGGTTTTCTGCAGGCCGCGCAGACCATAGCCATGCGGGATTACAACCAGCAGTTGACGCCGGAGCATCTGCTCAAGGCCCTGCTGGATGACGATCAGGGGGCGGCCGCCGCCTCATCCGCGCGGCGGGTGGGCAGGTGCCCGCCATTACGGCGGCGAATGAAGCCGCACTCGCGAAACTGCCCAAGGTGCAGGGCAGCGGCGCGGGCCAGCCAAGCGCGACAGGGGATCTTGTGCGCGTGCTTGATGCCGCCGAACAGGCCGCGCAGAAAGCGGGCG
>NZ_BAIO01000455.1 GCF_000613305.1 Komagataeibacter kakiaceti JCM 25156 | reverse complement strand
GTCCGCCGCCCCGAAAAGGGACTGCTGGGCGGCATGATGGGCCTGCCCGGACCGCTGTGGCGCGATACGCCGTGGACGAAGGCGGAGGCGCTGGCCCATGCGCCCAAAGCGCCCCGGCTGCGCGTTGAATGGCTCCGCGCGGGGCGGGTGAAGCATGTTTTCACCCACTTCACGCTGCTGGCCGATATCTATGCCGCCCGCATACCGGCCTTTCCCAACAGCATGGTGGGGGAGGACGGCATGGTCCATCACGCTGGGGGGGCTGCCGTGGCGCTGCCGTCGCTCATGCGCAAATGCATGGTTCTGGCACGCAGCGGCAATGTTTTTGATTGACGCGGGCGGGATACGCGCGGTTGACTGGTCACTGTCCGATCAGGAAAGGGACCGTGATGCTCACCTTAGTCCAGATGCTTTCCCCCGTTGTCGCCCTGCTGGGTCTTGTCGGTATGGCGCGCTGCCTGCGTATGCGGGCACCCGTGGCGCAGCCGGTGCGGGTGCGCGCCCGGCGCTAGTTCCCGGCATGTAACGGGCGAACGGGTGGTTCCGCGCTGTTTCTTTGCATCCGCGCGCGGCTTCCTGTAGCAGCCGTTTCATGACCTTCATCACCATACACCGCGCGGCCGGGCCGGATGCGCCGCCCGCGCGGACCGGGGTGCTGCTCAGTAACCTGGGCACACCGGATGGCACCGGCTATGGGGCCGTGCGGCGTTATCTGGCGGAATTCCTGTCGGACCGGCGCATTATCGAAGCCAGCCCGCTGATCTGGAAACCGATCCTGTATGGTCCGGTGCTGACGTTCCGCCCCCGCAAATCGGGGGCGGCGTATCATCGCATCTGGCATCATGACCGCGATGAAAGCCCCCTGCGCACCCATACCCGCGATCAGGCCACGCAACTGGCCCAACGGCTGGCGGCGGATGATGTGCCGGTGGCATGGGGCATGCGCTATGGCACGCCCTCCATCCGGCAGGCCCTGCACGAACTGGTGGAGCAGGGATGTGACCGGATCCTGCTGGCCCCGCTTTACCCGCAGTACAGCGCCACCACCACGGCCACGGCCAACGACCAGGCGTTCCGGGCGCTCATGCGCATGCGCAACCAGCCCGCCATACGCACGCTGCCCCCGTTCGCGGATCATCCGGCCTATATCGCCGCGCTGGCGCGCTCCATCACCGCGCGGCTCGGGACACTGGATTTCACGCCGCAGATGATCGTGGCATCCTTTCACGGGTTGCCCAGGGTCTATGTGGAAAAGGGCGATCCCTATGCGGCGGAATGCGAACGCACCATCGTCGCCCTGCGTCGCGCCATGGGATATGACGCGCAGATGATGCCGCTGACGTTCCAGTCACGTTTCGGCCCCGCCAAATGGCTGGAACCCTATACCGCGCCGTTTATCGAGTCGCTGCCCGCGCAGGGCGTGACCCGGATCGCGGTGATCACGCCGGGATTCATCTCCGACTGTATCGAAACGCTTGATGAGATCGGCAACGAATCACGCGCGGGCTTCATCCGCGCGGGCGGCGCGGAACTGGCGCTGATTCCGTGCCTGAACAGTTCGCCCGACAGTATTGACCTGCTTGAAGCCCTTGTGCGCGGGGAACTGGCAGGCTGGCTGCCCCCCGAACGGTAAAAGCTTCCGGGCGCGCCTTTTTCGGAAAGGCGGCGTTCCCCTGAAGGTTTCCCATGATGCCGCGCCGCGTTACGGCCGGTCACAGCTTTCGGTCAGGTCATTGTAGACCTGCCCGCCGGGGCAGGATTTGGGCGGCTGGGGTGGTGGCGCCTGCGGGGTGGCGAAGAGCGTGGAGAGATCACGGTCATAGATGGTGTCATCCTCCGGCGCGGTATTGCCCGTCGCGTTATAGATTTCGGGCGCGGCTGGTAGCTGGCCCCGGCG
>NZ_BAIO01000456.1 GCF_000613305.1 Komagataeibacter kakiaceti JCM 25156 | reverse complement strand
CTCGCGCCCGCCTCGCTCGATGCGACGGCCAGCCTGACGGCGGGCATGGCGCAGGTGGACGCGCGGCTTCAGGCCGGGACACAGATCAACCTGGGCCTGCGCGGCACCGCCCCCGTCAACAGGACGGGGCAGATGAGCCTTCAGGCCGATGGGAACGTGGATCTTGCGGTGTCCAACGCCTATCTGGGGGCGAAGGGCATGCAGGCGGGGGGGAACCTTCAGGTGGCCATAGGGATGCGCGGCACGCTGGGCGCGCCCCGCCTGAACGGCACGCTCATGCTGGCGAATGGCCTGTTTCATGATTTTGGGGAGGGCGTGCAGCTTTCCGGCCTGCATGGTACGGTCAACGCGCAGGGGGACAGGCTGGAAATCTCCACCCTGACCGCGCAGGCGGGCAAGGGCACGCTCACCGCGTCTGGCAGTTATGGCGTGCTGCAACCCGGCCAGCCGATCGACCTGCGCATCCATGCCGCCAACGCCCGCCCGCTGGCCAGTGATCTCATCACCACCACGCTGGATGGCGACCTGGCGGTAAAGGGCCTGCTGGCCAGTCGCATTGACGCGACGGGCGACATCACGCTCCGGCGGGTGGACATCAACATTCCGGATTCCCTGCCCACCTCGGTCGCCCATCTCAACGTCATCCGCCCCGATGACGCGAAAAAGGCGGAACAGGAAGTCCATGCGACCCCTCTTGTGGTGGGGCTGGGGCTGGATGTGCGCTCGCCGGGGCAGTTCTACGTGCGCGGCCACGGGCTGAATACGGAAATGCACGGGCATATCCACGCGGGCGGCACCGCTACCGCGCCGGTGGTGACGGGGGCGTTCTCGCTGGTGAAGGGGGATTCTCCCTGGGTGGCATTTCGCTGGACTTCAGCAAGGGGCAGGTGGGCTTCAACGGCGTGGGCGTGACCCATGCGATCGACCCGACACTTGATTTCGTGGCCGAACGCAGCACGAATGATGGCACGGCGCGGCTGAACGTGGGCGGCTACGCCAGCGCGCCCAAGATCACGTTCTCCTCCACCCCGCCGCTTTCACAGGACCAGATCCTGGCCATCCTGCTGTTCGGCACGGACTCGCAGTCCCTTTCGGCCACGCAGATGGCGTCCATCGCCGCGGCGGTGGCGACGTTGAGCGGCGGGGCGGCGTTCGATCCGCTGGGGATGGTGCGCAAGACGCTGCATCTCGACCGGTTGCAGATGAGCAGTTCCTCCAACGGGTCGGGCGGCAACGACACCGGCGCGATCGAGGCGGGCAAATACGTCATGCGCGGGGTGTATGTGGGGGCCAAGCAGGCCACATCGGTTCGGGCACGCAGGCGCAGGTTCAGGTGGACCTGACCAAGCGGCTGAAATTCAACACAACCGTTGGCACCGGCGGCAACGTGACCGGCTTTACCACGCCGGAAAACGATCCGGGCAGCAGCATCGGCCTGCTGTACCAGTTCAAGTACTGAGGGCGGCCGCACCCTGTTCCACGCGCGGGAAATGCGTTACGATCCCGCGATGATTTTTCACGTTACGACCCGTGGCAGCCTGCTTCCCATCATGCTGGCCGTTGTCAGCGGCATGCTGGCGATGGGCATGGCGCTGCCTGCCCTGCCGCTGGAATTCCAGTCCCGTTTTGCCAGCGGCACCACCCTGATTGGCGTGGTGATGGGCCTGCAATCCGCCGCGACCCTGCTGACACGGCCATGGGCGGGGCGGATGGCGGACCGGCGCGGCGGGCGTGACACGCTCATGCTGGGGCTTGTCAGCACGGCGGCTTCAGGCATGGCCTACAGCCTTGCGCTGCTGCCCTTTCTGCCCCCGCAGGCCCAGCAGGCGATGATTGTGGTGGGCCGCGTGTTCATGGGGCTGGGTGAGGGGCTGATGGTGACCGGCGGCGGCG
>NZ_BAIO01000457.1 GCF_000613305.1 Komagataeibacter kakiaceti JCM 25156 | reverse complement strand
CCCGATGATCCGTCAAGCTGGGGCGAGGTCTCGCGCAATGCGGCGTGCCCCTGCGGGTCGGGCCGGAAATACAAGCACTGCCACGGGCGGCTGGTCTGACCGCCCGCCCGGCGCACGGACAAGAACAATAGACGAAAACAGGATCAGGGACGAACGATGGCGGGTCATTCCCAATTCAAGAACATCATGCACCGCAAGGGCGCGCAGGACGCCAAGCGGGCCAAGCAGTTTGCCAAGGTCATTCGTGAAATCACCGTGGCGGCGCGTGAAGGCATGCCCGACCCGGCCATGAATCCGCGCCTGCGCGCCGCCATTTCGGCCGCGCGTGAGGTGAACATGCCCAAGGACACGGTCGAGCGCGCCATCAAGAAGGCCAGCGGCGCGGGCGGCGGCGAGGATTATACCGAAGTGCGTTACGAGGGGTACGGCCCCGCCGGTGTCGCCGTGATCGTGGAGGGGCTGACCGATAACCGCAACCGCACGGCTTCCGATGTGCGCGCCGCGTTCTCCAAGCATGGCGGCTCCCTGGGGGAGACGAACTCGGTCTCCTTCATGTTCACCCGGCTGGGTGTCATCACCTATCCGCAGGATGTCGCGAGCGAGGATGACCTGATCGAGCCGGGCTTGAGGCCGGGGCCGAGAATGTCGAGAGCGTGGACGGCATGAATGAGGTGACCTGCCAGGTCGAGGATTTCTTCGCCGTGCGTGACGCGCTTGAGAGCCGCTTTGGCGAACCGGCTTCGGCCAAGCTGGACTGGCGGCCGGGCAACACCGTCGAACTGGACGAGGAAAAGGCGCGCAGCGTGTTCAAGCTGATCGACACGCTGGAAGATCACGATGACGTGCAGGCCGTGTACGCCAATTTTGACCTGCCGGACGACGTGGCCGAGAAGCTCTCGGCCTGATCACGCGCGTGGTCCGCATCCTTGGCATCGACCCCGGCCTGCGTTTTACCGGCTGGGGGGTGGTGACCGCGCAGGGCAACCGGCTGACGCATGTGGCCGATGGCGTGATCGCCACCGACTCGGCCCTGTCCGTGCCGGAGCGGCTGCGCCACCTGCATGACGCACTGCTGGAACTGGCCCGCGGCTTCGCCCCCGATGAAGCGGCGGTGGAGGAAACCTACGTCAACCGCAACGGGGCCGCGACGCTCAAGCTGGGTTACGCGCGTGGCGTGGGGCTGCTGGTGCCGATGCTGCTGGACATTCCCGTATCCGAATACGGGGCCAAGACGGTCAAGCGCGCGGTCGTGGGCACCGGGGCTGCAACGAAGGAACAGGTCAGCATGATGGTCCGCCGTATCCTGCCCACCGCCCTGCTGAAACGCGCGGATGCGGCGGATGCGCTGGCCGTGGCCATCTGCCACGCCCACCACCGCGCCAGCGCCGCCCATATCGCGCGCGCCACGAGGATGGCATGATCGCGCAGCTTCGTGGCCTGCTGGCGCAGGTGGAGGCCGATCGCTGCGTGATCGACGTGGGCGGGGTCGGTTATCTGGTGCAGGCGTCAAGCCGCACGCTGGCCACCCTGCCGCAACCGCCGGAACTGGCCTGCGTGCTGGTGGAAACCGTGGTGCGGGAGGATGCGATCCTGCTCTACGGGTTTGCCGAGGCCTCGGAACGTGCGTGGTTCCGCCTGCTGACAACGGTGCAGGGCGTGGGGGCCAAGGTGGCGCTGGCCATCCTGTCCACCCTGCCGCCTGCCGACCTGATCAACGCGATCGCGGCGGGTGACAAGGCCATGCTGACCCGTGCGGGAGGCGTGGGCGCGCGACTCGCGCAGCGTATCGTGACCGAACTGCGCGACAAATGCGAAGGCATGCCCACCGGCCTGCCCGCGGGGGCTACGGTGGCGGTGGCGGGTACTGCCACGGTGTCTGGCGCGCGCG
>NZ_BAIO01000458.1 GCF_000613305.1 Komagataeibacter kakiaceti JCM 25156 | reverse complement strand
CCAGCCCCCGGCCCCACCCCGCGCGCATGAGGGTGGTGTATTCCCCCGCGCGCCGGGCGGCCGCCAGCATGAGCAGGAGCGCGAGGTCGGCATTGCATTCGGTCAGCACATCGGGCGTGTTGGTGACGATGATGCCACGGGCATGCAGGGCCGGAATGTCCAGATGGTCGGTGCCGACGCTGACGGTGGCCACCACCTTCACGCTGTCGGGCAACTGGGCCACGTCATCGCCGCGCAGCGGCAGGCCGGTGGCGGTCATGATCGCCTGTGGCTGGAACGCGCGCGCATGTCCAGCAGTTCGCGGGTCGTCAGCTTATGGTCTGGCACGGGGGATATGTTAAAGCTCTGTTCGATGCGCTGCATGACGGGGCTGGTCTGGCGCTGGACCAGCAGCAGGCGGGGGCGGGGCGTAGAGGACATGGAAGGTGATTTCTCCTGCCGGAAGACGGGGCCACGGCATGGCTGCCATGGCCGGAAAAGCATGTGAAAGGGTTATCCGAAGAACATGACGGGTCAAGAGACGGTTCCCCTTACGCCGGAACTTATGCTGTCCGCCTACAGGGGCGGGCTGTTCCCCATGGCGCCCGACGCGCAGTCCGATGAGCTGGAATGGTTCTGTCCCGAATGGCGCGGCATCCTGCCGCTCGATGGCTTCCACCTGTCGCGCAGGCTCATGCGCACCGTGCTGTCTCCCCGGTTTGACGTGGTGACGGACCGGGATTTCCCCGCCGTCATGGACGGGTGCGCCGCGCCCGCGCCGGGGCGCGAGAAGACATGGATCAACCCGCGCATACGTGACCTGTTCTGCCAGCTTCACACCATGGGATACGCCCACAGCGTGGAATCCTGGCATGACGGCAGGCTGGTGGGCGGCCTGTATGGCGTGGCGATCGGACAGGCCTTTTTTGGGGAAAGCATGTTCAGCCGCATGCGCGACGCGTCCAAGGTGGCGCTGGTGCATCTGGTGGCCCGGCTGCGGCTGGGCGGGTTTACCCTGCTCGACACGCAGTTCGGCACCGAGCATCTTGCCAGTTTTGGCGGAACCGAAATTCCGGTAGGCCAGTACATGCGCCTGCTGCGCCATGCGGTGGAGCAGAAGGCCCGGTGGATTGGAAATGACAGCGCGACGGAACTGGAGGGTGCGATCCGCGCCCTGCGCGCGGCGGAGGGCGCGGGCGGTTGACAGCCCCGCCAATGCAGGGTTCCGTACGCGCGGGTATAAGGAAGAACGTGATGAAGCATGCAACGGCCCGGCCTGGACACGGACGGACAGGAAAGGGCGGGAGGCCGTTGGGCATGATGGCGGCGCTGATGGCCATGGCGTCGGGATGTGGGGTTGCCATGGCGCAGGATGCCGCCACCATCCATCCGCCGCTGACCCCCACGCGCGATGTGCAGGTGGACTATAACGTGCAGCCCGATGGCGTGCCCGAACCCAAGGCGGTGCGTACATGGTTCGCATATAATGGCGGCTCATGCGAATCGATAGCCCGCAGGGCATGGGCGAGATGGTCCTCAACCGCATGAGCCGCCAGGTCACCATCATCATCAACACCCAGAAGGTGTACAGCCAGCTCGATGCCCGCTATGGCATCCGCAACCCGTTCCTGCTCGACCTGTCCATGACATTCACGCGCCGGGGAACCTCCACGGTGGCGGGCGTGCCCTGCACGCAGTGGGATGTCAGCACCGATCAGGGCGGGGCCACCGCCTGCGTGACCGAGGACGGCGTGGTGCTGCAGGAAATCGGCGTGGATGGCGACGGGCTGCGCGGGCGGCTGGAGGCGACGAAGGTGGTCTACGGCCCCATCCCCGACAGCATGTTCCAGCCCCCGGAGGTTACCGCAAGATTGACCCGCCCCCGCCGCCCGGCGCGCCCAGGG
>NZ_BAIO01000459.1 GCF_000613305.1 Komagataeibacter kakiaceti JCM 25156 | reverse complement strand
CGCAGCACGTCCTCGCCCTCCAGCAGGCCCGTGATCCGCGTGGTGCCGCGGGCAAGGGCCGCGAACATCAGGGAACGGTGGCTGATCGACTTGTCACCCGGCACGAGAATCGAACCGGACAGGGGCGCGCGCGGGGCATGAACCGTCAGCGCGCGGGCGGAGGATTGGACATGATCGGTTTTCATAACGCATCCAATTCCGTATTCCGGGTGGCAAAGTCAATCTCGGATCGGCATGATTGTGGCACCGGCGCGAACCCGGCGTTTGACATTATACGCGCAAACTGGCATGGGGCTGCGCCTTTTGCCACGTCCCGCTATTGTGGCTTCATTCATCATCATAACAGGATCGACAGGTTCAAGATGGCTCAGCCCAACCTCGGCACCAAGCGTGTCTGTGTCTCCTGCAGCGCCCGTTTCTACGATCTCGACCGGAATCCGGCTGTCTGCCCGAAATGCGGCGCGGAACAGCCGGTGGAAGCGCCCCGCGTGCGCCGCCCGGTCGAAGCTGCCCCCGAATCCAAGCCCAAGACGAGTGAGGACGCGCTCGACAACGATGTCGATGTCGATCTGGACACGGATGAGGACGAGGACGCCGATGACGTCCTGCCCGATGACGCCGGTCTGGATGATGACGACGATGACGACATCAGCAGCGCCGATATCGACGTGAAAACCGACAAGGAAGATCACGACAACTGATTGCGTCTGGCCCGGACATTACGCCGGGCCGCCCGCATCAGGCGGCGGGATTGCGACGCTCGATCTCGACGCCCACCGATTCGGCATCGTCAAAGATGTCGAGTTTCTCGACGCGTACGCGCGTGACGCGAATCCGCCGTTCCGCCAGCACGGCGGCGGCGATTCGTTCGGCCAGCGTTTCCACCAGCCCGACATGCCCCTGCGCCACCAGTTCACGGACCAGCAATACGACCCGTTCGTAGGAGACCGTGCGCGCGAGTTCATCGGCCCCCACCGCCTGCGTCAGGTCATCGGGCACGCCGAACGCGACATTGACGCGGATGCGCTGTGTCACCCCCTGTTCATGCGCGAAGATGCCGATATTGGCATCCAGCACCATGTTGCGCACGAACAGGCAGCGTAACGGCACGGGGTCATTCCAGGGGGGCAGCATGAACATGGCGAATCCGGTGGTTTGAGGCATTCAGGCCGATGCGCCCGCGGGGCTCCACTGCATATGCTGGCCCCCATCAAGGGCGAGCATCTGGCCGGTGACCGAAGGCAGGCAGATCAGTGACAGCGCGGCGCGGGCGATTTCATCGGGTGTGGCGGCATGGCCCAGCGGCACCGACGCGCACTGCCGCGCGAACTGTTCCGCCGTCTGCCTGGGCGTGGGCAGGACCGGACCGGGACCGATCGCATTGACCCGGATGTTGCGCGGGGCGAGCGCCAGCGCCATGGTCCGTGTCAGGGTCCACAGCGCTGCCTTGGACACCGTGTAGCTGACAAAATGCGGGGTCAGTGACCACACCCGCTCATCAAGCATGTTCAGCACCATGCCGGACGCCCGTGGCGGAAGCTGATGGGCGAAATCCTGCATCAGCACGAAGGGCGCGCGGGTATTGGGCTCCATATGGGCATCCCACCCTGCGCGCGTGGCGCTGTCCCATTCATCACGCCAGAATACGCTGGCATTGTTCACCAGCACGCCCACCGGCCCCATCCGCTCCGTAACCGGGGGCATGAGGCCGCGCACCGCCTGTTCATGCGACAGATCGGCCTGAAACAGTTCCACCCGGCGGCCAAGGGCGCGGACTTCCGCCGCCGTTTCCGTCGCGACGGGGGCGGATTCGTTATAATGGAGGGCGATGTCAAAGCCCGCGCGAGCCAGTTCCAGCACGATCACCCGGCCCAGCCGCGCGGCC
>NZ_BAIO01000460.1 GCF_000613305.1 Komagataeibacter kakiaceti JCM 25156 | reverse complement strand
CGCCCCGCCCCGGCTCATGCGCCGGGTCGAACAGGATATAGACCGGCATGTAGGTATGGTGGGTGGCCGGATCGACCTGCACGCTCAGGCGCTTGACCGCGCCCACCGGCAGGCCGCGGAAATTGACGGGCGAGCCGATATCCAGCCCGTTGGTCGGGCTTTCGAATATCACGACCGCCTCGCTCCCCTGGCCCGGCAGGGGCAGTCCGCCCTTTGCCACCAGCACGCCAAGCGCGATGGCCGCCACACCCAGTACGACCGAGCCGATCAGTGTCTGCCTGTCGGCCATCGGCGCTAACCGTTTTCGTGCGTGCTGGACGAGTCCAGCTGTTCGCGGTGCATGAAGGCGTGGACCATCGGGTCATCGCAATGGTCGCGCAGCCATGTGGGCGCGCCATGGGCGATGGCGGTTTTCTGCACGGCGTCAAGGAAGATGCCGTCATCGGCGATATGGAACAGGCTGGACAGTTCGTGGCTGACGATGATGATGGTCGCCCCCAGCCCGTCGCGCAGGTTCAGGATCAGGTCATCCAGCCGCGCGGAGGTGATGGGGTCGAGACCCGCCGAAGGTTCATCGAAAAACAGGATGTCCGGGTCCAGCGACATGGCGCGCGCCAGCCCCGCGCGCTTGCGCATGCCACCGCTGAGTTCGGAGGGATACTGGTCAATGGCGTGCAGCATGCCCACCAGCCCCAGCTTGAGTTCCACAAGCTGGCGGATGACGGGCGGCTTGAGGCTGGTGAACATCTGCATGGGCAGGGCCACGTTCTCGCCCACCGTCATGGAACTCCACAGCGCGCCACTTTGGAACAGGACGCCAAACCGCCGCCCGATGCGGATGCGGCTTTCGTCATCCCCGGCCCAGTAATTGTCATCCCCCACCATATAGGTGCCCTGCCGGGGGCGCAGCAGGCCGATCATGCTCTTGAGCAGCGTGCTCTTGCCGCAGCCCGATCCCCCCATCACGGCGAAGATGCTGCCGCGTTTGACCTGAAAGGACACGTCATGCTGGATCACGCGTGAACCGAAGGCCAGCGTGAGGTCACTGACGGAAATCAGCGTCGGGCGGTCATCGGTGGTGGGCATCTGGTTATTCATGGCGATCAGATCCCGATAACATTGGCGATAACCGCGAACACCGCATCCAGCGCGATCACGCCCACGATGCCGACAACCACGGCCTTCGTCGCCGCGATGCCCACATCCGCCGCGCTGCGCCCGGCCTTCAGCCCGATGCGGCAACTGGTCAGCCCGATGAACGTGCCGAATACGAAGCTTTTGACAAAGCCGAAGGTGAACTGGTCCAGCGGCAGGGCCTGAAGCGTTTCATGGAAATAGCCCAGCGGCGAGACGTTCAGCATGATGTAGGAGACGCAGAACCCGCCGAACATGCCGATCAGGCAGCCATACAGGTAAAGCAGCGGCATGGTGAAGGCGAGTGCGAGGACCGAGGGCAGGATCAGGTAGCTGGAAACCGGGATGCCGAACACCTGCAGCGCGTCGATTTCCTCATTGCCCTGCATGGTTGAAATGCGCGCGGCATAGGCGCCGCCGGTGCGTCCGGCCATGATGATGGCGGTCATGACCGCCGACATCTCGCGCACCATCGCAATGGCGACCAGGCTGGCCACATAGATGTCGGCCGCGAATTTGTGCAGTTCCACCGACCCCACGAACGCCAGGATCGCGCCGACAAGGAAGTTCACCACCCCCACGATCAGCAGCGCTGCCGGGCCGGCGGCGTTGAGGTCGGTCATGAGATCGACGGTGCGCATCATCCCGCGCCCCACCACGGCGGCGAACCCGCCACGGGCGGCGGCGGTGCCCATTTCGCTCACGCAGCCGATCTCGTCCAACGTATCGAGCGTGAACTGCCCCACCGCCGC
>NZ_BAIO01000461.1 GCF_000613305.1 Komagataeibacter kakiaceti JCM 25156 | reverse complement strand
CCTGTCGGAATACGAGGTGCTGGACGCGGCGGCGCGCAAGCTGTCATGGCTGGCGCTGTCCCCGCTGACCGGGCGTACCCACCAGCTTCGCGTGCATTGCGAGGCGCTGGGCAACCCCATACTGGGGGATCCGAAATATGGCGGTGACATAGCTCATGTCGCGGGGTTCGTGGACAGGCTACACCTGCATGCCCGCAGGCTGGAGCTGCCGCACCCGGCGGGGGGCACATTGGTGGTCGAGGCGGATCTGCCGCCGCATATGCGTGAGACATTCCGGCAGATCGGGTTTGTCGCCCCCCAGCCCGCGCCCTGTCGGCGCATCTAGGGCCGGGATGGCAGGGTAACGGTACAGGACAGGAAGCGAGATGGCACAGAACGGAAATGCGCGACGGATACTGCTGGGTTCCGCCGTGGCCCTGATAGTGGTGGCAGGCGGGGCGGGACTTGCGGTCAGGTCCATGCTGGACCCCGATGCGCTGCGCAGCCGGGCCATCGCCGCGATCGAGAAGCAGACCGGCAGGCAGGTGCGCATGGGCGCGCTGGATTTCCATGTCTTCCCCTCCCTTTCGCTGTCGGTGCGCGATGTCGGCCTGTCGGACATGGCGGGCGGGGCCTATACGGACATGCTCACGGCGGACCGGCTGACGGCGCGGCTGGGCCTGATGGCGCTGCTGCACCATGAAATCCAGCTTGAGGGCCTGACGCTCGACCATCCCGTCGCCCATCTCGAACGCACGGAACGGGGGGAGGCCAACTGGCGTCTTTCCCCCACCAGCGCGCAGGCCAGCGTCAGGCCGGACGCGGCGACGAAACAGGCGGCGTCGGACTGGAAGGTGCAGATCGGCAGCATCCGCGTCACCAATGCCGACCTGGACTGGGATGACCGCCTTTCGGGCAGCCGGGGCAAGGTGGTGCTGGACCACGTCAACCTGAGCGATGTCAGCGGTGAACAGCCCCGGATCGACGTGGCGGGCCATAACGAGAAGGGCAGTTTCACGCTGGCGGGCCATACCGGCCCGATCACCCTGACCTCCACGGCGCGTTCCGGCTGGCCGGTGGCGTTGCAGGCGGCGTTCAGCGCGGGTGGCCAGCAGGTGGGCAAACTGGCCGTCGATGGTTCGGTGGCCGACCCCGACCACATGAAGGGCTACAGGATCCGGCTTGATGGCAATCTCACCAGCTTGGCGCGATCGCGGCCGTGGTGCCGGGGCTGGATCTGCCCGATGTGCGCCGCCTGTCGTTCAGGGCCGACGTGGTGGATGGCAGCGCGCCGGACAAGGAAGGCAGCACGCCACTGTTCAACAGCGTGCATCTGGACACGGGCGCGGTGGATGCGGGGCGCTACGTCGCGGGGCTGACGCTGGAGGCCTGTCGATCGACGCGCCAGGCCCGAAGGACAGTGTCACCATCCGCAGTCAGGGCAGGTGGCAGGGGCAGGGCCTGAAGCTTTCGGGCACGCTGGGTTCGCTCCAGCAGGTGGAGACGGCGGCGCTGTCGCATCTGGCCGAGCCGCTGCCGCTGTCGCTTGACCTGTCGGGGGATCCGGGCGCGCTGCGTGTGGCGGGCACGCTGGGCGGGTCGCGCGCGGTGGTGAACGTATCGGCCACGGCGGGGCATCTGCTTTTGCCCAATGGCGCGGCGCTGGACCATCTGCAGGCCGCCTCCCATCTGGTGAGCGAGGATAACGGCGCGCATTTCCAGCTTTCGGACATCGCGGTCAAGAGCACGCAGGCATCCTTCACCGGGGCGCTGGACCTGTCGGTTCATGGCGGGCATGACGGCGTGCCGCTGCTCAGCGGCACGATTGATTCGAGCTGGCTGAACGTGGACGCCTGATGGGCCAGGGCGCGAAGGCCGAGGCCACGGGCACCACCGCGCCCACG
>NZ_BAIO01000462.1 GCF_000613305.1 Komagataeibacter kakiaceti JCM 25156 | reverse complement strand
AGGAAGTGTTCGCCTGCGGCACGGCGGCGGTGGTCTCGCCCATCGGGCGCTTCCGTGGGCATAAGGGGGAAGCCGTGATTGGCGGGGGCGCCGGTATCGGCCCCGTTACCGAAAAGCTGCGTAACGCGCTGATCGGCATCCAGCGCGGCACGGCTCCCGATCCGCATGGCTGGGTGGAAAAGGTTCTCTGACCGCACGGCTGCGTCCGGTTCCGGGGCAATGGCAGGGACGCTTCCGGAAACGCCGCCTTTTTGAAAAAAGGCGGTGCCCGGACCTTTCTCCCCGCACGCGGGGAAGGCGGTGCGTTATTCCGCCGGTGTCACAACATCTTCCACCGGTACGTAGAGGCGGTTGCCGCTGCTGCGGAACTCCTCCTTTTTCTGTTCCAGCCCGGCCTCGCGCTCGGCATTGGCGCGCAGGTCGTGGCTTATGCGCATGGAACAGAATTTCGGCCCGCACATGGAGCAGAAATGCGCGTTCTTGTGGGCGTCGCGCGGCAGGGTTTCGTCATGGTAGGTGCACGCCGTATCCGGGTCGAGTGACAGTTTGAACTGGTCATTCCAGCGGAAATCGAACCGCGCGCGGCTGATCGCGTCATCGCGGATGCGCGCGGCCGGGTGCCCCTTGGCCAGATCGGCGGCATGGGCGGCGATGCGGTAGGTGACGACGCCCACCTTCACGTCATTGCGGTCCGGCAGGCCAGATGTTCCTTGGGGGTGACGTAACACAGCATGGCCGTGCCGAACCAGCCGATCATGGCCGCCCCGATGCCCGATGTGATGTGGTCGTAACCCGGCGCGATGTCGGTCGTAAGCGGGCCAAGCGTGTAGAAGGGGGCTTCCCCGCATTCGCGCAACTGCTTTTCCACATTGACCTTGATCTTGTGCATGGGCACATGGCCCGGCCCCTCGATCATGACCTGGCAGCCCTTCGCCCATGCGATCTTGGTCAGTTCCCCCAGCGTTTCCAGCTCCGCGAACTGGGCGGCGTCATTCGCATCGGCAATGGAGCCGGGGCGCAGCCCGTCCCCCAGCGAGAAGGCGACATCGTAACGGCGCATGATGTCGCATATCTCCTCGAAATGTTCATACAGGAAGCTCTCGCGGTGATGGTGCAGGCACCACCCCGCCATGATCGACCCCCCGCGTGAGACGATGCCGGTAACGCGCCGGGCGGTCAGCGGCACATGGCGCAGGCGTACGCCGGCATGGATGGTGAAATAGTCCACCCCCTGCTCGGCCTGCTCGATCAGCGTGTCGCGGAAGATTTCCCATGTCAGGTCTTCGGGCACGCCACCCACTTTTTCCAGCGCCTGGTACAGTGGCACCGTGCCGATGGGCACCGGGGCGTTGCGCATGATCCAGTCGCGGATGTTGTGGATGTTGCGTCCGGTGGACAGGTCCATGACCGTATCCGCGCCCCAGCGGATGGCCCAGACCATTTTTTCCACTTCCTCCGCCACGGATGAGGTGACGGCCGAATTGCCGATATTGGCGTTCACCTTCACCAGGAAGTTGCGCCCGATCACCATGGGTTCAAGTTCGGGGTGGTTGATGTTGGCGGGCAGGATGGCGCGGCCCGCCGCGATTTCGGAACGCACGAATTCGGGCGTGACGAAGGCGGGAATGTCGGCCCCGAAATCCTCGCCATCGGCGCGGCGTTCCTCCGCGCCCCCGACCATGGTGGCGCGGCCAAGGTTCTCACGGTGGGCGGCGTAGATCATTTCCTCGGTAATGATGCCCGCGCGGGCGAATTCATACTGCGTGACCATCTGGCCGGGCCGGCTTCATGCACCGTGTGCGGCGCGGGGCAGGGGGGGACGAGATGCTCCCCCGTGCGCGAAGCCGTTATCTTCGGGGCGGACGGCGCGCGGGAC
>NZ_BAIO01000463.1 GCF_000613305.1 Komagataeibacter kakiaceti JCM 25156 | reverse complement strand
GTTTTCGCGCAGCAGCCTGAAAACACCCGTGCCAACCGTGCCCAGCCCGGCAATGCCGATGCGCAGGGGCTTGGGGTCGGGGGTGGAATGGGAAGCAGGAGTCATTTCTTTTCCGTCAACCGATGGGGCCGTCATGAATGGGCGGACTGGGTGTCGCGCAGGGGGGCGGCCTGCTGCGAGGTCGGGTTGGTACCGCCATGTTCGGTCATGAAATGGCGGATGGAACGGCAGGCCTGCCGCAGGCGCTGCGTGTTTTCCACCAGGCCGATGCGCACGAACCCTTCCCCATGTTCACCAAAGCCCAGACCCGGCGCCACGGCGACGCCGGCCTCCTTCAGCAGGAGCTTGGAGAAATCGACGCTGCCCAGATGGCGGAAGCGTTCGGGGATCGGCGCCCACGCGAACATCGACCCCTCGGGCGAGGGCACGTCCCACCCCGCCGCGTGCAGGCCCTGGATCAGCACGTCGCGGCGCTTGCGATAGATGTCGCGAATCTCGGCCACGCAGTCCTGCGGGCCGCTCAGCGCTGCCACTGCGGCGACCTGGATGGGGGTGAAGGCGCCATAGTCCAGATAGGACTTGATGCGTGTCAGCGCCGCGATCAGGCGTGGATTGCCTGCCGCGAACCCCATGCGCCAGCCCGCCATGGAATAGGTCTTGGAAAGGGAGGTGAACTCCACCGCGATATCCTTCGCGCCCGGCACTTCCAGAATGGAGGGGGGCACGTTGTCGCCAAAATAGATCTCGGCATAGGCGAGGTCGGACATGATCCAGATTTCGTGCTTGCGCGCGAAGGCCACCAGTTTGCGGTAGAAATCGAGATCGGCCAGATAGGCGGTGGGATTGGACGGGAAGTTGACGATCAGCGCCGTGGGCTTCGGCACGGAATGGCGCACCGCGCGGTCCAGGGCTTCGAGCATCTCGTCATCGGGCGTTGCGGGAATCGAGCGCACGGACGCCCCGGCGATGATGAAGCCGAACTGATGGATCGGATAGGACGGGTTGGGCACCAGAATGGTGTCGCCCGGGCTGGTCACGGCGGAGGCGAGGTTGGCCAGCCCTTCCTTCGAGCCAAGGGTCGCGATCACTTCCGTTTCCGGATCCAGCTTCACGTTGAAACGGCGTTCGTAATACCCCGCCAGCGCCCGGCGCAGGCCGGGAATGCCACGGCTGACGGAATAGCGGTGCGCGCGCGGGTCGGACACGGTCTCCACCAGCTTCTGCACGATATGCGGCGGGGTGGGGGTGTCCGGATTGCCCATGCCCAGATCGATAATATCCTCCCCCCGCGCTCGGGCCTGGGCCTTGGCCTTGTTGACTTCGGCGAAGACATAGGGCGGCAGCCGGCGGATACGATGGAATTCTTCGGTCATGGGACGCTCTGTTGAGGGCGCGAAGCTGTGCGCCAGGTTGAAAATCAGGTTGTGACAGCCCGCGCGCGGCGTGACTGCCGGCGCACTCTAGCGCACGATGGCAAGTCTTGCACCATTGCCAAAGGCATGGGCGCGTACCGCAATGCGCGTGGCGGGCACCCCGCGCGCCACGAGCAGGCGGGTCAGGGTGCGCGTGCGCAGCAGCGCAAGGTCCAGCGCCGTGGCCTGGCCTTCGGCCGTGGCGGTCGCGGCGTTGCCATATCCGTTCACGATCACGAAGCGGTTGCCACGCCCGTTCACGATGGTGTTGACCACGTCTTCCTCACCCGGTTCGATCTGGTCCGAGCCGGGCAGGAAACGTATCTCCTCGCCATCATCGGGTGTGGCGAGGTTGTAGGACGGCAGGTCCATGCCGTCGCGCTGCGCGTTGTCCGGCAGGTCGATCCCGGCAATGGCGGGCAGGGCGGGGGGCGCGTCGGCCATCTGCGGCAGGTTGGCG
>NZ_BAIO01000464.1 GCF_000613305.1 Komagataeibacter kakiaceti JCM 25156 | reverse complement strand
GCCCCCACAGCACCCAGGGGCCGCCCGCGCGCCGCGTACAGCAACGCCAGTTCCGCCCCGATGCCGCTCGATGCCCCGGTAATCAGCACATATGCACCTTCATCCGTGCGTGAACCGAGCTTTCCTGTCATTGTCTGTCTTCCTTTTCGGGGTCCTTCTGTGCCATCAGCACAGCAACAGAACGGATAACCGAATCAACCCTTTCAACCATACCTGCATAACCTGCCCCGTTCCGCCACGGAATGAAGGTCGATGCCGGTAATGTTCAGGATGCAACGAACCGGTCATGAACGAAACCGATCGTCTTACTATCATTCCCGTTTCCGGCTTTCGTCAGATGACCACCTTCATCCAGTTGCCCCGCCGCCTGTACGCCGGGCTGCCCGGTTATGCCCCCCCGCTGGACCTGACCCAGCGCGACCTGCTCACCCCACGCAAGAACTCCTTTTTCCGCACGGGGCGGGCGCAATATTTCCTGGCCATGCGCGGGGGCAAGGCGGTCGGGCGCATTTCCGCGCAGATCGACCCCATCTCCATGGCGCATTATGGCGAGCCCGTCGGTTTTTTCGGCGCGCTGGACGCCATTGATGACATGGCCGTCGTCTCCGCCCTGCTCGATGCCGCCGGCACCTGGCTGCGTCGCCACGGCATGAAACTCATGCGCGGCCCGCAGACGCTGGACAGCAATGGCGAGTTCGGAATGATGCTGTCCGGCCATTACGCCCTGCCGATGGTGGCCATGCCATGGCACCCGCAATGGCTGCCCGGCATGATGGAAGCCTGTGGCTGCACCAAGGCGCGCGACCTGCTGGCCTACCAGATGCGCACCGGCCCGGATGCGGAAGAGGCGCATCTCGTCCCCGCCTCCCTGCGCATTGGCGAAGGCAGGCTGGGCAACATCTCCACCCGTGGCCTGCGCCTGGACCGGATAGAGGAAGACGGCGAGATCCTGCGCACGCTGTATAACGACGCCTGGCGCAACAACTGGGGCTCGATCCCGCTGGCGCGTGAAGATGTCCAGTCCATGATCGTGGAACTCAGGCCGCTGCTCAAACCCGAGCATTTCGTCCTGATCGAACAGGCGGGCAAGCCGGTCTGCGTGGCGCTTGTGGTGCCCAATGTATTCGACATCTCGGCCGATCTCAATGGCGATCCCTCGCCGCTGGGCTGGCTCAAGCTGGGCAAGCGGCTGCTACGGCATGAATTCCATTCCGCGCGCGTGATCCTGCTGGGGGTAAGCTCCACGCTTGATGGCACGGCGCTGGGCGCGATCATGCCCGCCCTCGCCATTACCGAACTCATGAAACGTGGCCGCAGCCTGCCCTACCGCACGATCGAACTGGGCTGGGTGCTGGAAACCAACCTGCCCATGCGCCGCCTGATCGAACGCATCACCCCGCAGCCGTGCAAGCGCTACCGGTTTATGACAGATCGCTCGAATCCTGAACCTGCCCGCCCTCCGGCAGATGGCTCCAGCCACGCCGCGCAAGGGGCATCTCCCGTCCGTTTTCATCCACTACCCGCACGCCGCTGCCCGCCACCACCTGCCCGATGCGGGTGACGGCCACATCCCGCCGCGCGGCATGATGCTGTAATTCCGCTTCCCGCGCGGGGGGCACGGCCAGCAGCAGTTCGTAGTCATCCCCGCCCGAAAGGCAGCGCGCCAGCCAGTGCGGCCCCAATGCGCGCACGGCAGGTGAAAGCGGGACCAGACCGGCATGCAGCACCGCGCCCACACCGCTCTCGCGCGCCATATGGCCAGATCCTGCACCAGCCCATCGGACACATCCATACCGGCCGAGGCAATCCCCCCAAGGGCCAGACCCAGCCGGGGCCGGGGCAACTGGTACCGGCTGGCCAGGAACC
>NZ_BAIO01000465.1 GCF_000613305.1 Komagataeibacter kakiaceti JCM 25156 | reverse complement strand
CCTCGGCCGGATTTTTTGGCGCGCATGCCGTGGTGGGCGGGAATATCAGCATTGCCGCCGGGGTCGCGCTGGCGCGGCAGATGGATCATGACAGCGGCATCGTCGCCATTCTGTTTGGTGATGGCGCGTGTGGCGAGGGCGCCCTGCATGAGACCCTGAACATGGCGGCGCTGTGGAAGCTGCCGCTGCTGTTCGTATGCAACAACAACCAGCTTTCCGTCTCCACCGCGCGCGCGGATGCGCTGGCGGTCGCGCGGCTGTCCGATCTGGGGGCGACATTCGGCATGTGGGCGCGCACGATTGACGGGCTGGATGTCGGCGCGGTGGCGCAGGCCGCGACGGAAGCCGTCCGTCATGTCCGTTCCGGTCTGGGGCCTGCGTTTCTGGAATGTGTTTCCATCCG
This sequence comes from Komagataeibacter kakiaceti JCM 25156, assembly GCF_000613305.1. The sequence goes on along the minus strand of NZ_BAIO01000465.1, from coordinate 1,460 downwards.
CCTGCGTTCCCATTCCACAACGGCGCGTGAGACCCGTGGCCGTGCCGAACTGGCCGAACTTCAGGCCCGCTGCCCCATCCGCCGCTACGTGTCCGTATTGATGGAACGCGGCGAACTGGATACGGCGCAGCGCGATCACCTGTCGCTGGAAGCCACGGTCCGCGCGGAAGGCGCGCTGGGCAGCGCCGATGCTTCACCCTATCCGGATGCGCGGGAGGTCATGCTTCATGTTGGATAAACCGGAAGCCACCACCCAGCGCCTGTTCTTTCGTGAGGCTGTGACCCGTGCGGTGCGGGAAGAAATGACACGCAACCACCACGTCATGGTCATGGGCCAGGATGTCGGGGCGTTTGGCGGATCCTATCGTGAATTCGACGGGTTGTACAACCTGTTCGGTCCCGGGCGCGTGCGTGATACCCCCGTGGCCGAGGCCGCGAGCATCGGCATCGCGGCCGGGGCGGCGGCGGCGGGTACCGCCCCATAGTCAGCATTACCTACATGGATTTCCTGATGCTGGGGTTCGACGCCTGATAAATTACGCCGCCAAGCTGCGTTATAAAACGGCGGGGCGGCTGACCGCGCCGCTTGTGGTCAAGACCACGGCGGGCGCGCAGGGGCAGGGGGTCGCGCATTCCCAATGCATCGAATCCTGGCTCATGAGCGTGCCGGGGCTGAAAATTGTCGCACCCTCCACCCCGGCCGATGCGTACGGGCTGATGAAGTCCGCGCTGCGTGATGACGGACCGGTGGTCTATATCGACCACAAGCGGCTCTTTCCCACGCCGGGCGAGGTCACGCTGGCCGAAGACCTCATTCCATTTGGCAAGGCAAGCATCCGGCGCGAGGGCACGGATCTGACGCTGGTCACGCATGGCTACATGACGCGCGTGGCGCTACAGGCGGCCCAATCCCTTGAAAGCGAAGGCATATCCTGCGAGGTGGTTGACCTGCGCAGCCTCGCGCCGCTGGATATTCAGACCGTGACGGCATCCGTCAGCCGGACCGGGCGGCTCCTGACGCTGGAGGAGGGCCAGAGTATCTGCGGCGTGGGCACGGAAGTGGCCTGCCAGATATTCGAGCGGATCGGCCCCCGGCCCTGGAAACGTCTGGGCGCGTTGCGGGCGCCCGTTTCCTCAAATCCTGTTCTGGAAGCCGCGTGCATTCCCGACGCCACGCGCGTCGCGGCCATGGCGCGCGCTGTTCTGGAACTGTGAACCTACCTTATCCCTGATATTTGGAGAAAGACATGATCTATCAGTTGTCGGTTCCTGCCGCGGTCCCCGGCGTTGAGGAAATCCGGATTCTGGAATGGCATGGTGAGCCCGGCGCGGCATTTGAAACCGGCGACCTGATTGTCGAACTGGAAACGCACAAGGCGGTTGTGGAGGTGCGCGCAGGCCAGCCGGGCGTGCTGCGCGTGATCGACGCCCAGCCGGGGGACTGGCTGGGGATCGGCCTG
>NZ_BAIO01000466.1 GCF_000613305.1 Komagataeibacter kakiaceti JCM 25156 | reverse complement strand
GCGGCGCGAACTGTGCCAGCGCGGTATTCTGGCGGCGGGCCACATGCGCCCGAAACAGGCGCGGATCCTGCTGGCGCTGGCGTTGATGGCCGGACAGGATGGCGACGCCATTCAGGCGCTGTTCGACATGCCCTGACCCACGCGGTCAGAACACGCTGTTGAACGCCACCTGTGGGAGATGACCCGCCCGGTATCATGCCCCGCGAACATGGCCGTCACCCCCACGATCACGCCAAAGCGGGGCGACCAGTTATATTCAACGGCGGGTGCGATCACCCAGTCCCCCGATGCTTCTCCACCGTGTGCTGGTATTTTCCCTGCGCGGTATAACCCCGCACGACCGCGCCATCGGCCCAGTCGCGCGCCAGATCCATGGCGATGACCCATTTCTGGCTGATGCCGTATTCCAGCGAAAATCCGCTCTCTCCATACATGCCCGGATGCGCCAGCCCCCGAAACCCGGCAGAGGTGCCATAACTGCTGGTATCGGCAATGCGGGCCTGCGTCAGCGCGCGGCGGAACGTGCCCCACATGCGCAGGCGCAGGGCGTGGTGGCCGGGCAGGATGTAGGTGGACTGCTCCGTCATCGCCACGCGGAATGTGTAGGTGCCCGTGCCCACGCCGTCCTCGTCACGGCCCAGCCTGCTGTAATCCCCCGTCGGGAACGCGACACCCGCGAACAGGCTGAGGGCGGGGATGAAGCGTTCGGGGTCGGCGTCGAGATAGCGCCACATCACATCCACCGGCAGGTCGCCCATCTTCAGGCCGCTGGTCGTGGCGTGCCCCCTGCGCCAGCCATAGGATATGGTGGGTGTCATCTGCAGGCTGATCGAATCGGTAATGGAGTATTTGTACAGCGTCAGGCTCGATACATCATGCGCCCGGTCACCAAGCGGCTGGCTCCGCCCCGCATGGTCCAGATAACCGACCGGCTGGCTGTAATAGAAATATGGCTCCCACGCGAATGTCCCCTTTTCCGTCAGCGCGCCGGAGGGGGAGATCAGGGAGCCGGTGTACCACTGGTCGAAATTCTCATGTGATCCCTGTGATCCGCCCATCCTGCCATTGCCGGTATTTTCCGCCCGAGCAGACGCCATGCTGGCGAGCAGGATGAGGCCGGACAGCACAACGCGGGGAGTGTTCCGGCTTGCACCCTGCCGGATATGGGGCCGCCGGAATGGGGGGCGGGGGCCGAAGGAGGGCGGAAAAAAGCTGCGCGACCCCGGCGCGTGATCGCGTGGGCGCGCCGTAAGGCAAGCATGGTGGACGGCCATTTCCTGGTGATTTTCCCGTGACGCATGGCTGTGCGGCACGGGGTCTGCTTATTGGGGGCAGGGATGTGACGGGTTGATATGCCCCATGGCGGGCCAGGACATCAAGACCCCACCCCGCTAATCGCGCAGCCGTGTTATGACAGGGAAATGGGAGGCGGCGCGGCAGGGCGGCGATGGTTCATGTATTTCCAGCCCAGCATCAGCAGCACCCCCACCACGGGCGCGCTGGCCACGGTGGCCGTGCCATTGGGGTAATCCAGCGCCATCAGCACGACCACGCAGCCCAGAAAGCCCAGCGTCAGCCACGAGGTGAAGGGAGCCCCCGGCATTTCAAACCCGGCGGAACGGATGCGTCCGTCGCGCACGGCCTGACGCAGCCTGATCTGGCTGAGCAGGATGAAGGCCCATGTGCTGATGATGCCCAGCGCCGCCATGTTGAGCACGATTTCGAACACCTGCGATGGCACGACATAGTTCAGCATGACCCCGGCCAGATAGACCGCGACCGTCAGGATGATGCCATTGGCGGGAACCGAACTGGCATTGAGCCGCGCCAGCGGCTCCGGCGCGGCGCCCCCCCAGCGCC
>NZ_BAIO01000467.1 GCF_000613305.1 Komagataeibacter kakiaceti JCM 25156 | reverse complement strand
GCGTCGGTCAGGAGCAGGCGCATGTCCTTCTGCATGAGGCGCGCGGGGAACTGCGGGCTGAAATCTCCCGCCTTCGCGGCCTTGAGCTTGCGTTTGTGGTGCGGTGAGATCACGGGCACCTCATCCAGCGCGTCGAACAGCATGTTGCGGTCCAGTCCCGCCGCCAGCCCGTAGGTCACGCCTTCCGCCACCACGGCGAGGGTGGCCCCCATGATGCCGTTGATGACCAGCTTGAGCTTCGCGCCGCTGCCGATCGGCCCCGCATGGATGGTCAGGCGGCCAATGGCGTCGAATATGGGTCGCGCATGGCTGATATCTTCCGCCGCGCCCCCGGCCAGGACGATCAGGTTGCCCGATTCCGCCTCCGGCGTGCTGCCTGCCACCGGCGCGTCGATCAGGGTGATGCCGCGCGCCTGCATTCCGTGGCCAGCGCTTCGGTCGTTTCGGGGGCGACGGTGCTTGTGTTGATCAGCATGCTCCCGGCCTTCAGCCCGCAAGCGCGCCCTGTGCCCCGTGCAGGGATTTGGTCAGCGCCTCGTCATCGGGCACGCAGGCGATGAGAACATCCACTTCCCGCGCCAGCGCATCGGGGGAGGAGACGAATCGCGTGCCGCCATCCCCGCCCCGGCCCGATGGCGTATAGGCGGCGATCCGGTAACCCGCCTTGACCAGGTTGGCGCCCATGCGTGAGGCCATGGCGCCGAATCCGATAAAACCGATCAGGGGGAGGGGAGTGGTAGGCATGCGTCTTCTCCTTGGCATGTTGCGCGCGGGCCGTCCGGCCCCCGCATCAGGCGGCCGCCAGCATGCATGAGGTCACGCCCGGACACCACGTGGGGGCCACCCCTCGCATAAAGATGATGGCGGAAGGGGGGATGGTCCTGTGGCATCAGGGTCCGACGGCCTGTTCGTAACGGGAAAAAAGATAAAGACATGATGCGGTCCCTGCGTTTTTTTGACGATCTTGCAAAAACCCTTGTCCGCCAGCCCCCCATGGCGCTGGGGGTGGTCTATCCATGCAGCGTGCCCGCCCTTCAGGCCGCGGCCCGGATTGTCGCGCAGGGGATGGCCGTGCCCACGCTGATCGGCCCGGCGGTGCATATGCGCCACATGGCCGCGACCGCCGGAATCGACCTGTCGGGATGCCTTTTCGCCGATGTGCCCACCCCGGAGGACGCGGCCCGCCAAGGCGTGCGGATGGCCCATGACGGAAGGTAGCGGCGCTGATGAAAGGCTCGCTCCATTCCCGCATCTTCCTGCACGAACTCGGCCACCACGAAGGCGGGCTGCGCACCACCCGCCGCATGAGCCATGTCTATGTCATTGACGCGCCGCAGGCCCCGCGCGTGCTGCTGGTGACGGATGGCGCGGTGAACATTGCCCCGGAAATCGAGGCCCGGCGCGACATTGTCCAGAACAGCATCGACCTCGGGCACATGCTTGGCCTGCCCCAGCCACGGGTCGCGCTGCTCTCGGCCGTGGAGATGGTCAACCCCGCGCTCCCGTCCACGCTGGATGCGGCGATCCTGTGCAAGATGGCCGAACGCGGGCAGATTACCGGCGGTGTCGTGGATGGTCCGCTGGCGTTCGACAACGCCATCAGCCCCGAGGCCGCGCGCTGCAAGGGCGTGGTTTCCCCCGTGGCGGGGCTGGCGGATATTCTGGTCGCCCCCGATCTGGAGGCCGGGAACATCCTGGCCAAGCAGATGACCTTCATCGGGCAGGCGCAGGCGGCGGGCATCGTCATGGGCATGCGCGTGCCCGTGATCCTGACCAGCCGGGCCGACCCGGTGCCGGTGCGGGTGCTGTCCTGCCTGGTGGCGGCGGTCATGATCCGTCAG
>NZ_BAIO01000468.1 GCF_000613305.1 Komagataeibacter kakiaceti JCM 25156 | reverse complement strand
CCCAGCCCGATTTCCCGCGCGAGGCTGGAACGGCGTTCGGCATAATTGGGGGCGACCATGGGGTATTCGGCGGGCAGGCCCCAGCGTTCACGGTACTGGTCGGGTGTCAGGCCATAGGCACTGTGCAGGTGCCGCTTGAGCATTTTCAGCTTTTTGCCGTCTTCCAGGCAGATGATGTAGTCAGGGAACACGGACCGCTTGACGGGCACGGCGGGCTGGAGCTTCTGCGGCGCTTCCGCCGCCTGCCCGACGGTGGTCAGCGCCTGATAGACATGACGTATCAGATCCGCAAGGCCATCGGCGGCGACACTGTTATTTGAAACATGCGCCGACACGATCCGTGTCGTCAGTTCCAGACATGTAAAATCCTGCTCGGTATCAGACATACGTTGTTCCGTGTCTCTCTATCAACTGAAAGCCGCGACATATTCACGAACTGGCGGCACAGGACATATACGATACCTTAAATAGACACAACACATGGAAGGCGCATATTCCATGTCTATACGTTCACAATGCCCGTTTTTATTATATTGGAACGTTTAGTATTAAATACTCCCGCCTCCACGCGGCAATCATGTTTGTAAAGAGACCATACGTTCTCGTCCTGTCCGTCGCGGGCCTGGCGCATTACTGATCCGGGGCGCCGCCTGTCTGGCGCATACCCCCTCAGGCATCCATGCGGATACGGGCGAAACAGGCCGCCGCGACGTTCCGCCCCGCCTGCGTGGGCGTCGCCACCGGTTTTTCACTCAGCAGCGCGTTCAGATCCTCCATCCCGAAATCCGGGCTGCATGCGGAACAGATCAGGCGGATTTTCATTTCCTCCATACTATCCCTGATGCTGTAAATGACCTGCCGCGCCTCCTTGCGGGTTGTAACGATTTCCGCGCGCCGCAGTTCCGCAAGCTGCTGGCTCAGCGTTGGCTGTCCGATGCCGGTCTCGGCCTCGATCTGGCCCACGCTTTTTTCGCCATCCAGCAGGCAGGCCAGCACCATGAGCCGCTGCGGCTGCGCCAGCAGGCGCAGTCGCAACACAAGATTATCCGCGCTTTCGCGTGTTCTGGGCAGATTGGCCATGCATGCTCCCCCCTTGGTCCCTTTGCCGGTGCCTGCGTACCATATCCCCGTGCCGCAGGACAGCACGGGGGACTTGATAAAATACATACATAATATATTAAATAGATAAACAATTAACCGTCATCATTCCCATCGCGCACAGGAATTGCCCCTTGATGCATCCACCCCCTGCCCCGGCCCGCCTGTTCATGATGCCTCATGCCTGATCCCGTCTCCATCCTGTCCGGACTGTGTTGCGGGGTGGTCATCGGCTTTACGCTGGGACTGATCGGTGGTGGCGGTTCGATCCTGGCCGTGCCACTCCTGCTTTACGTGGTGGGACTGGCGGACCCGCACCAGGCCATCGGCACCAGCGCCCTGGCCGTGACCATCAACGCGTTCTTCAGCCTTTCAAGCCATGCCCGGGCGCGACGCGTGCGGTGGAAATGCGCCGCCCTGTTCACCTGCGCGGGCATACTGGGCGCGGGGCTGGGCGCCAGCATGGGCAAGATCATTGACGGGCAGCGACTCCTTTTCCTGTTCGCCCTGATCATGCTTGTGGTCGGCACGCTCATGCTGCGTGGCAGCCGCAATGGTGACGACGCGGCGCACGGCCCCGAACGCACGGCCCCGCTGCCCATTGTCCTGTACGGGGTCGTGACCGGTTTCTGTTCCGGTTTTTTCGGAATCGGGGGCGGGTTCCTGATCGTTCCGGCGCTGCTGGCGGCCACCGGCATGCCCATGCTCAACGCCGTGGGCACATCGCTGGTGGCGG
>NZ_BAIO01000469.1 GCF_000613305.1 Komagataeibacter kakiaceti JCM 25156 | reverse complement strand
CGGCGGCGCCTGTGGCCCGACCTCCAGGAACAGGCTGCACATCATGGGCGTCAGGCTCAGCGCCAGGACGAGCGAGACGGTGACGGTGATCGCCAGCGTCATGGAAAACTCGAAAAACACCTTGCCCGGCGTGCCCGCCAGCAACAGCAGCGGCAGGAACACCGCCACCAGCGAGATGGTGATGGACAGCACCGTAAACCCGATCTCACGCGAGCCACGCAGGGCGGCCTGCCTGCGGGTCATGCCCGCTTCCATGTGGCGGGCGATGTTTTCCAGCACCACGATGGCGTCATCCACCACGAAGCCGGTCGCGATGGTCAGCGCCATGAGCGACAGGATATCGAGCGAGAAGTGGAACAGCGCCATGAACGCCAGCGTGCCCGCCAGGGAGATGGGCACCGTAATGGCCGGGATGAGCGTTGCGCGCGGCGTGCGCAGGAACACCAGCACCACCCCCACCACCAGCACGACCGAGGCCAGCAGCGTCCACTGCGTATCCGCCAGCGAGGCGCGGATGATTATGGAACGGTCCATGGCGGGCACGAGCGACACCCCGCGCGGCAGCGCCGCGCGCAGGGTGGGCAGGCGGCCCTTGATCGCGTCGATCACGCGGATGACATTCGCCCCCGCGCGGGGGCGGATAATGGCCATGACCGCGCTGTGCCCGTTCAGGAAACCGACCTGGCGTTCGTTCTCCACGCCGTTGCGCACGCTGGCCACGTCCTGCAGCCGCACGGGGCGGCCATTGCGGTAGCCGATCACGAGATCGCGGTACTGGGCGGCGGTGCGCGCCTGGTCGTTGGTGGCGAGCGTGTAGCGGGTCGTGTCGTTCTGCACGACACCCTTGGGCGTATTGGCGTTGGCCGAAGCCAGCGCCGAGCGGATGTCCTCGAACCCCAGCCCGTATTTGAACAGCGGCCATGGGTTGATTTCCACCCGTACCGCCGGTGCCGAACTGCCCGCGATCTCGACCCAGCCCACGCCCTGCACCTGTGCCAGAAGGGGCTGCAGGCGCGTCTTGGCGATGTCGTACAGCTCGGACACCGGCTGGGTGTCCGATGTCAGGGCCAGGATCAGGATCGGGTTGTCGGAGGGGTTGGCCTTCCAGTACTGCGGCTGTGACTGGAGGGTGGCAGGCATGTCGGCGCGGGCGGCGCGCAGGGCGGCTTCCACATCATTGGCGGCGGCGTCGATATTGGTGGTTTCATTGAAGGTCAGCAGGATGAAGGCGCTGTCCTGGCTGGAATCGGATTCGATCTCGCTTACGCCCGCGACCTGCCCCAGCCTGCGCTCCAGCGGGGTGGTCACGGAACTCGCCATCTGCTGGGGGGACGCGCCCGGCTGGGTGGCCATGATGTAGATGACCGGCACGGCGATATCGGGCAGGTCGCCCACCGGCAGGGTCCGGTAGGCAAAAAGACCCGACAGCAGGATGGCCGCGGCCAGCAGCGTGGTCGCCACCGGGCGCAGGATGAAGATGCGGCACGGATTCAACGTCTGATCCCGGCTCTTGCCATGACCACGGCTTCATTCACGCCGTGGGCGCGCCCGATGGCTCCAGCCCCGTTTCCGGCATGGTGCCCGCCTGCCCCGCCGGCTGGCGGAAGTAACACGACCGCGCCACCCGGATGGGAAGCAGATCCATGAAGCGTGACCCCGCCGCCAGCCACCACGGAAACGAGATGCGCGGCCTGCCCCGCGCCACGCCGGACAGGATGGCCCGCACCGCATCGCCCGTCTGGGTCAGGCCGGGCATGGGAAAGGTGTTGTGCGCGGTCATGGGTGTCGCGACAAAACCGCAGCACACGCTGGACAGCAGGATACCGGCCCGCGCC
>NZ_BAIO01000470.1 GCF_000613305.1 Komagataeibacter kakiaceti JCM 25156 | reverse complement strand
CCGCGTTCTGGGTATTCGCCCTGTTTTCGGTCATTCCCGCGCTGTCCATCCCTGTCAGCAGGCGGGTGGTCGCCCTTTACCGCTCGCTCGGCACCGGCTGAGGCGCCCGGCGGCCTCAGGGCAGCAGCGTGTTGACATCGACATGCGGCATGCCCGCGCGGGTCGCGGCCAGCATGCCCTCGCGACTGTCCTCGAACACGAGACAGGATGCGGGCGCGACATCCAGCCTGCCCGCCGCCAGCAGGAACATATCGGGCGCGGGCTTGGGGTTGTCCACATCATCTATGGTGATGATGACATCAAACAGCCGTTCGAGCCCCAGATGCCGCAGGCAGGCGGACACGATCTGCCGCGACCCGTTGGAGCTACGGCCATGGGCAGCAGGCCGTGATGGCGCCGGGCTATATCCGCCACCACCGTAATTTCCTCCAGCACATGAAGCTGCCGGAGCATCATTTCACGCGCGCGGGTGATGATGAGATCACGCGCCACGCTACGGCCCAGACGCTGCTCGACAATATCCAGCACCATCTGCTCCGATATGCCGCCATGGCCATGGAACCATTCCAGCGGCACGCTCTGGCGGATTTCTTCCTCAAGGGCCGTGATCCAGCCCTCGCGGTACAGGGGCAGGCTGTCGACGAGCGTGCCGTCGCAGTCAAAGATCAGCCCCGCCGTGCCCTCCGCCACAAGGCTCATGGAAAGGCGGACCGGGGATAATCGTACTGATTGACCAGTTCACGCAGTGCGCTGAAATCCTTGTCCTTGAAATGGTGGAAGCGGATGACCGCGCCGGGCTTCGACTCCACGAACACGGTATTGTTCCAGTCCGCCGCGCTGATTCCGGTCCACAGCGTGATGCGGTAGGGTTCCGCCGGCGCGGCGTCATGCTGCGTCCCGTCCGCGCGCACCTGCAGTTCCAGCACCGCATCCCCGCTTGAAGGCGGGGTCTGGCCCAGCGGCCCCCACCCGGCGGTATGGGCCTGCAGCCAGTCATTGAGCGTATGGATCTGGGCCGTGGTCAGGCTGCGTTCCTTGCGCATGGGGCCAACGGCGATGGTGCCGGATTCCATGGTGGGAAAGCTCAGTGGCCGGAAATTGGGCATGGCCATGAACCACAGCCCCGCTGCCGTACCGACCGTAATGAACAGGAACCCGATCAGCAGGGCTGTCTCGCGTTTCATTTAGGTTTGATCTCCTTGGGCACACACGGCCGCGATAACCCGGCCAACGTCATGATCCGTCAGTTCCGGGTGGAGCGGCAGCGCCAGAATACGCTGGGACAGCTCCTCCGCCACGGGCAGGGCCACGCCATCATGCGCCGCCCTGTAGGCAGGCTGGTGATGCAGCGGGCGCGGATAATAGATGGCGGACGCGATGCCGCGCGCCTGCATGGACTGCTGGATGGCCGCGCGCTCCGTCGCCCCTCTGGTCAGGACGGAATAGATGGCCCATGACGACTGGCTGTCCGGCACGCGGGCGGGCGGTATGACATGGCCCGCCAGCCCCCCGTCATAGGCGGCGGCGATGGCCCGCCTGCGGTCAAGCTCCATGTCAAAAATATCCAGCTTGGCCAGCAGGATGGCGGCCTGGATCGTATCCAGCCGCGCGTTCATGCCGGTGCGCAGCACCTCATAACGGGTCTTGCCCTCCCCATGCGTGCGCAGCGAGCGGTACAGTTCGGCCCGCGCCGGATCATCGGTCAGGATGCCGCCCGCATCGCCATACGCGCCCAGCGGCTTGGAGGGGAAGAAGGACAGCGTGGTCGCCACCGCCTCGCGCCCCAGCCTGCGCCCGGACAGGCTGGCCCCGAAGGCCTGCGCGCAGTCGG
>NZ_BAIO01000471.1 GCF_000613305.1 Komagataeibacter kakiaceti JCM 25156 | reverse complement strand
CTGGCCTGCCCAAGGTGCCCCGCGCCATGACGATGGCGGACATTACCCGCGTGCGGCAGGATTTCGTGGCCAGCGCCCGGCGCGCGCGGGATGCGGGGTTCGGCTGGCTCATGCTGCACTTCGCCCACGGCTACCTTGCCCAGAGTTTCCTCTCGACCCATTCCAACCAGCGCGATGACGGTTATGGCGGCAGCCTTGAAAACCGCGCCCGTTTCCTGGTGGAGACATTGCAGGAAGTCCGCGCCGTCTGGCCGGAGGACCGTCCGCTCAGCGCCCGGCTGGGCATGATCGAGTTCGACGGGCAGGACGAACAGACCCTGCGCGACGCCATAACGGTGGCCAGAACCTTTCGCGACTCCGGGCTGGATTTTCTTGATGTCAGCATCGGCTTTTCCACGCCGGATGCGAAAATCCCGTGGGGGCCGTCCTTCATGGCGCCCATCGCGCAGCGCGTGCGCCACGAAACCGGGCTGCCGGTGGCCACAAGCTGGTATCTGGCAATGCCGAAGCCATTGACGGGCTGATCCGCACCGGGCAGATCGATCTGGCATGATCGGTCGCCCCTTTCTGGAAAACCCGCACTGGCCTTACGCGGCGGCGCGCGCACTGGGCCGCGCGGACGCGCCATGGGTGCTGCCCGCGCCCTATGCCCACTGGCTGTCACGCTATCGTTCGCTCTGATCGTAACCCCGCGTGCGGGACGGGCTCAGCCGCGTCCCGCACTGGCGGCATCGAGATAATGCGTCACCAGCGGCCTGTAGGTCGCGCCAAACAGGCGCAGATGCACCAGCGCGATCCAGAGCCGGTAAATCGCGAATCGCACCTCATGCCCCGCCTCAAGCGGTCCATGGGCCGCATGGAAGCCCGATCCGGGGCGATCGAATATCCCGGCGGTGGCCAGATCGACCTCCGCGTGCCCGTAATAGCAGCACGGGTCGATCAGTCCTGAAACCCGACCGTCCGCCACCAGCACATTGCCCCCCCACAGATCGCCATGCAGCAGGGCGGCCACCGGCCTTTCCGGCAGCAGGTCGGGCAGGCGACGCATGAGTGTTTCAAGCTGGCGGGCAAGGTCAATGCCGACATGCTCCAGATGGACGGCCAGACGGTGCCGCGCCCAGAATTCCGGCCAGTTCCGCGCCCAGGCATTGCGCACGGGCAACGCCCCGAACGCGTAATCGACATGCCAGCCGTAACAGGCTTCATCATCCCGCCGTGGGGGCCTGCCCGCATGGACCTGCGCCAGCACGCGGCCCAGATCGGGCCAGCAGCCCGCCAGCCTGCCCCCCCGATGGTAGGTACTGAAGCACCAGCGCGTCCTCATCCACGCCCAGCACCCGTGGCACCACAGCGCCGGTCCGGCCAAGGCTGCGCAGCATGTCAGCCTCCGCCACCGGGTCGGGGCCATTCTTGACCACCACCTTGCGCCCGTCATTCAGATAGACCAGCAGCGTCCGGGCAATATCGCCGCCCTGCAACGCCTGCCAGTTCCATAGCTGCGCGCCCAGCAGGGCCGCGCCATGCCGCGCCAGACGACTCATGACAGGATCCGCAATTTCCTGATCAGCCCTTCCGCCCCGGCCGTCACATCCCGCCATGTGGTGTCAAACGCGCTGGCCGGGCCGTAATACGGATCCGCGACACTCTGGCCCTGCCTGCCGGGCACATGGTCCAGCAGCAGCGAAACCTCGGCGCGGCTGCCGGGTGGCCGTACGGAAAGCAGATGCTCAAGATTGGCGCGATCCAGCGCCACGATATGGGTAAAACGGGCAAAATCCGTCACCTTGACCACGCGCGCGCGGTAGCCGCCTATATCGATCCCG
>NZ_BAIO01000472.1 GCF_000613305.1 Komagataeibacter kakiaceti JCM 25156 | reverse complement strand
CACGAACTGGGGGAGGGGCCGCAGCCCTGCCAGCCCGAACGGTTTGGTGATGCCGTGCTGGCGCGCAGGGATGTGCCCGCGTCCTATCATCTATGCGTCACCCATGATGACGCCATGCAGGGGGTAAGCCTCGTCACGCGCGGGGTGGATCTCCGGCCCGCGACGGCGCTGCATCGCCTGTTGCAGCATATCATGGGCTGGCCCGCGCCGCGTTACCGGCACCATCCGCTGCTATGCGACGCCACGGGGCGGCGGCTGGCCAAGCGTGATGGCGCGGCCTGCGTGCGTGCCATGCGTATGGCAGGCATGACACCGCGGCAGGTATGTAGGGCGGCCGGGGTGTCCGATCACATCTCCGCTGTTTCCTCCGCCGTGGGTTCGCTCTAGCTGCTGCCGCATCGCCCGGCAGCGTGCCGGATGTCATTCACTTTTATGGATCTTGATACCATGGATCTCACCGCCGCCCGGCTGGACCGGATCAGCCCCAGCCAGACGATCGCCATCTCAACCAAGGCGCGTGCGCTCAAGGCGGCGGGAAAGGACATTATCAGCCTTTCCGCCGGTGAGCCGGATTTCGACACACCGGACACGATCAAGCAGGCCGCCATGCGCGCCATCGCCGCGGGTCAGACCAAATACACCGATGTGGCAGGCACGCCCGCCCTGCGCCGCGCGGTCGCGGAACGCTTCAACACCGATAGCGGGCTGGATTACACATGGGATGAGGTGATCGTCTCCAACGGCGGCAAGCAGATCATCTATAACGCCATGGTCGCGACCATCAATCCGGGTGATGAGGCGATCATTCCCGCGCCTTGCTGGGTGTCCTATCCCGACATCGTGTCCCTGGCCGAAGGTACGCCCGTTATCGTGCCATGCAGCGCGGAACATGGCTTCAAGCTCCAGCCCGCGGCGCTGGAGGCGGCGATCACGCCCCGCACCAAGTGGCTCCTGCTCAATTCCCCCAACAACCCCACGGGCGCCGCCTATTCCGCCGAGGAGATGCGCGGTCTGTGCGACGTGCTGCTGCGCCATCCCGATGTATGGATCCTGACGGACGACATCTATAACAAGCTCGTCTATGACGGTTTCCGCGCCCCCACGGTGGTGGAGGTCGAACCCCGCCTGCGCGCGCGTACGGTCACGATGAACGGCGTGTCCAAGGCCTATGCCATGACCGGCTGGCGTATCGGCTATTCCGCCGCCCCCGTGCAGCTTACGCGCGCGATGAACAAGCTGCAGGGCCAGTCCACCTCCGGCCCGTGTTCGATCAGCCAGGCCGCCGCGGTCGAGGCGCTGACGGGACCGCAGGACTTCATCGCCACCATGGTCGGCACCTATCAGGCGCGGCGTGACCTGGTGGTGGCCATGCTCAACGAGGCCGAGGGCCTGCACTGCCCCGTGCCGGAGGGTGCGTTCTACGTCTTCCCGTCACTGGTCGCCTGTCTGGGCAAGACCAGCCCGGGGGGCACGCTGATCGATACGGACGAAGCCTTCGTGACCGCCCTGCTTGATGAGGAAGCGTTGCCGCCGTGCATGGCAGCGCGTTCATGTTCGCCGGGCATTTCCGTATTTCCTACGCCACCGATACGGAAAGCCTGAAGGAAGCGTGCCGGCGCATCCAGCGTTTCTGTGCGGCCCTGCGCTGAGGGGCGGAAACATGCCGGTTGAAGGAGAGGGCGCTCACCCGCTGTTCGCGCAGCGGATGGCGCGGCTGGGTGTTCCCGCCACCATCGCCATGGCCCAGCGCGCGCGCAACCTGCGCGCGCAGGGGGAAAAGGTGCTCTCACTGGCGTTGGGCGAGCCTGATTT
>NZ_BAIO01000473.1 GCF_000613305.1 Komagataeibacter kakiaceti JCM 25156 | reverse complement strand
CCAGCGCCGTGCGGCCACTCAGCGGGCGCGCGTCCTCCAGCCGGTCAAGGATGGCGGCCAGTATGGTTTCGGGTTCCGCCATCCGGCCCGGCCCGGTTTCATTGCACGCCATCCGGCCCACCTCCGGCCCGACGAATTCCACGCCGCGCGCCTTCAGCGTGGCGACATTGGCCTGCGTGGCCGGGTGTTCCCACATGCGCACGTTCATGGCCGGGGCGACCAGAACGGGGGTATCGGTGGCCAGAAGCACGGTGGTGGCCAGGTCATCGGCCAGCCCGGCGGCCATGCGGGCAAGAATATCGGCCGTGGCGGGGCAGACCACGATCAGGTCGCTGCTACGGGACAGGGCGATATGCCCCATCTCGCTTTCATCGGTCAGGGAAAACAGGTCGCTGAACACCCGCTCCCCGCTCAGGGCCTGAAGCGAAAGCGGGGTTACGAATCGGCTTCCCGCCTCCGTTATGACCGGGCGGACGCGGATGTCGCGCTCCCGCAGGCGGCGGATCAGTTCCAGCGCCTTGTAGGCGGCGATTCCCCCGCATACGACCAGCAGGATGGAACGCTCCGCCCGCCGGGTCATCAGATGCGCCAGCCGGAATGGATCGCGGCGATTCCGCCCGAAAGATTCCGGTAGGACACACGCTCAAGCCCGGCCTCGCGCATCATGTCGGCCAGCGTTTCCTGATCGGGGAACATGCGGATGCTTTCCGCCAGGTACTGGTAGCTTTCGCGGTCACCGGCAATGGCGGCGCCCATGCGGGGCAGGACATGGAACGACCAGGCGTCGTAAACCGGGGCGAAGGCCGCGACCTGCACGCGTGAGAACTCAAGGCACAGGAACCGCCCGCCGGGGCGCAGGATGCGCCGGGCCTCGCGCAGGACCTGAAGCTTGTCCGTGCAGTTGCGCAGGCCGAAGGCGATGGAGACCCGGTCAACCGAACAGTCGGCCAGCGGAATGGCCTCGGCGTCCACGGCGATGAAATTGAGACCGGAGACAAGCCCGCGCTCCAGCGCGCGGTTACGCCCCACGGTCAGCATGCTGATATTGATGTCGGACAGGATGGCGGGGCCGCCGCCGCCGCGCAGCCAGCCAAACGAGATGTCGCCCGTGCCGCCCGCAAGGTCGAGCAGCGACAGATCCGGATGCGGCCCAAGTTCGTTGACGAAAATACGCTTCCACGCGCGGTGGATGCCCAGCGACATCACATCGTTCATGACGTCGTATCGGGAGGCGACGCTGTCAAAGACATCGCGGACCAGGGATTTCTTCTCGCGCAACGGGACATCGCGGAAGCCGAAATCTGTGGTATCCGCCTGGCGGTCATCCTGACGGCCTGCGGAAGGGGAGGGATGGTATGGCTGGCTATTGTCGGTCATGATGCACAGATATAACCCCAGATGAGCCGATGCCGGAACTCCCTGAAGTCGAAACTGTGATGCGTGGGATGCGAGTGCATCTTGAAGGTCACACTATTTCCCGCGCCAGCACGCACCATACCGGGCTGCGATGGCCGTTTCCCCCCGGTCTGGCCCAGGCGCTGGCCGGGCGGCGGGTGGATGGATTCGCCCGGCGGGGGAAATATATCCTCATCACGCTTTCGGGTGGCATGGTCATGGTGCTGCATCTGGCATGTCCGGGCGCATCCTGCTGTCGGGACCGGACCCGTCCCGGCCCGATCCGGCCCCCGCGCCGCACGAACATCTGGTCATCGAGACGGCGCAGGGCGCACGCTGCGGTCTGGTTGACCCCCGGCGTTTCGGCATGGTCGATCTCGTGCCGGCGGCCGGGGTGGAAAGTCACC
>NZ_BAIO01000474.1 GCF_000613305.1 Komagataeibacter kakiaceti JCM 25156 | reverse complement strand
GGCAGGGTACGCGGTCCGCGCTGCTGGATCGGGCGGTAGCGCGTTTTTCGCGGCGGCTGGCCATGCTGTCGGCTCGTGACGCCGCACCCGGACAGGCCGCCGGGCTGACCCTGCGCATCCGGTGCGTGACGACCGACCCGGCCATGCTGTCCATCCATATGAAAGAGCATTACCACCTTCAGACCGATGCGACGGGCGCCACGCTGGAGGCGGATGGCCCGGCGGGCGTGCTGCGTGGCCTGAGTACCCTGCTGCAACTGGTGGAGCGGCGGGAAAGCGGCCCGGTGCTGGACGCGGCGGTTATTGATGACAAGCCGCGTTTTGCATGGCGCGGCGTGATGGTGGATGTCAGCCGCCATTTCATGTCCGTCGCGGCGCTGGAGCGGCAACTGGATATGATGGAACTGACCCGGCTGAATGTCCTGCATCTCCATCTTTCCGATGGGCAGGGCTTTCGCGTGGAAAGTCGCCTCTACCCCCGCCTGCAGCAGGTCGCGGCCCATGGGGAATATTACACGCAGCGGCAGATCCGCGAACTTGTGGCCCATGCCGCCGAGCGGGGCATCCGTATCGTGCCGGAATTCGATACGCCGGGCCACAGCTACGCCCTGCTACAGGCCTATCCCCAATACGCGGCGCAGCCGGTTACGACGCCCATGGATCCCAAACGGGTGGTCCGCGCCGCCATGGATCCCACCAATCCGCAAACCTATGTGTTCCTGGCCCGGCTTTATCATGAAATGGCCAGCCTGTTCCCCGATGCCTATTTTCATGTGGGCGGGGATGAGGTCCGGCCCGATGAATGGACGGGCAACCCCCATATCGCCGCGTTCATGAAGCAGTATGGTTACGCCGATGTCGCGGCCCTGCAGGCCACTTTTACCCAGCGCGTGTACGCCATGCTGGCGCGTGAGGGAAAGATCATGATGGGCTGGGATGAACTGATCGACGCGCCGGTGCCGTCCAGCATCGTCATCGAGCCATGGCGCGGTTCGCGCTACACGGTTGCCGCCGCCACCGCCGGGCATCCGGTTGTGGTCTCCGCCGGGTATTATCTGGACCTGCTGCTGCCCGCCGCCGAGCACTACCGCGTTGATCCGCTTGACCCGCATGGCAACGGCCTGCCGCCCGATCTGGTGGCGCGCGCCAATGCGCCCGCGCTCAATGCCTTCACGCTCGATCCCGCTGCGCGCATGACACCGGAGCTGGCCGGGCATGTCATGGGGGCGGAAGCCCCGCTATGGACCGAAATCGTGACGGAGGAGATGCTGGATGCCCGCCTGTGGCCCCGCTGCGCCGCGCTGGCCGAGCGGTTCTGGTCGCCTGCCAGCGTGCGCGATGAAACCAGCCTCGCCCTTCGCCTGCCCGTGGTGCAGTCGGAGCTGGAAATACTGGGCAATCGCGCCACCGCCGATACCCATGGCATGATGGCGCGCGTGGCCCCGGACGACACGCCTCCGCTATCCGTCCTGTTATCCGTCACCAGTCCGGCACGTAATTACGCCCATAACCATGTTTTCGGCCCCAGCCGTGTCGCCCCGACGGCCACCCCGCGCCCGCTGGACCAGGCGGCCGATATCGCCACGCCAGATAGTTTCGAAGCCGCCGCGTTCGGGCGTGATGCGCGGGCCTATCTGGCGGGCCAGCACGACCTGATGGCGGGCCTGCGCGCCCGGCTGGAAAACTGGCGCGATAACGACACGCGCCTGCGGGACATGGCAGTACATGATCCGGCATTGCGGGAGGTGCTACCCGCATCTGCCCTGCTGGCGCAACTGGCGCAGGCCGGGCTGGACGCC
>NZ_BAIO01000475.1 GCF_000613305.1 Komagataeibacter kakiaceti JCM 25156 | reverse complement strand
CGGAAAGCTGGTGGGGATAGCGCCCGCCCACGCCGGGAAGCTGCATGAGATCCAGAAGTTCCTCAACCCGGCTGGAAATTTCCGCCCGGCCCGGCCGGATGCGCCGTGGCCGGATGGACAGGCCAAAACCGATATTGTCCGCAACGGTCATATGCCCGAACAGGGCGTAATGCTGGAACACGAACCCGATGTTGCGCGCCCGCGCCGCCAGTTGATCCACCCGCGCGCCATCAATGGCCACCTGCCCGGCCTGATGCGCGTCCAGCCCCGCGATGATACGCAGCAGCGATGTCTTGCCCGCGCCCGATGGGCCAACCAGCGCGGTAAAGCTGCCATCCGCCACCGTAAGGGAGACATCATCGACAATGGGCCGCCCGTTCTGCGGGCTGACACGGGTGATATGGTCCAGTTTCACGCTCATGCGACCGTTTCCATTCCGCCATGACGGCGTTCGACAATATTGCGGGCAATCACGACTGTAATGGCCATAAGCGCCAGGAGCGCGGCCATCGTGAACGCGGCCACCGTCTGGTAGCCATTATACAGGGTCTCGATATGCAGCGGCATGGTTTCCGTCAGGCCGGGAATATGACCCGACACGACCGAAACGGCCCCGAATTCACCCATCGCGCGCGCGGTGGTCAGCAATACCCCCGATACAAGCGCCATCCACGCACCGGGCAGGGTCACACGCCATAATATCTGCCACAGTCCCGCCCCCAGCATGACCGCCGCTTCCTCCGCCTCGCGCCCGTTATGGAACAGCATGGGCATAAGGGTGCGCGTGACGTAGGGGAAGGTGACGAACACCGTGGCCAGCACCATGCCCGGCGGCGCGAACATGATGGGATAGCCCCACTGCTCCAGTATTCTGCCCCACCATCTGCGTTCCGAACACCAGCAGCCAGACCAGCCCGCTCACGACAGGCGAGACGCTGAGCGGCAGTTCGATCAGCACGATCAGCAGCCCCCGGCCGGGAAAGCGGAACTGTGACAGCGTCCATGCCGCCATGACCCCGAAAACCGTGTTGATGAGAACGCTCACCCCGGTCACAAGAATGGTAAGGCGGATGGCCGACAGTGCGTCCGGATCGGCAAACGTGGCCAGCGCGGCGCCCGGCCCGTGGGAAAGCGCCATGGCAAAAACCAGAACCGGCGGCGGAACGATCATGATCCCGACAAGCAGGTAAACGGCGGCGGCGAACATGAAGCGTGTCATCGTGGTTTCCCCTTCATGCCCTGCCATGCGACAGGTGGCGACGCACCACGCCGATAATGACCAGTGAAAGCAGCGAGAGCAGGACAAGCGCCAGCCCGATCAACGTCGCCCCCCGCGTGTCGTATTCCTGCAGGCGGATGACAATCAGCAACGGGGCGATCTCGGTGTGAAAGGGCTGGTTCCCCGCAATGAAGATGACGGAGCCGTATTCCCCGATCCCCCGGGCGAAAGCCATGCCGAAGGCCGTAACCAGAGCGGGATAAAGTGCGGGCAGGATCACCCGCGCCACCACCTGCATGCGGGTGGCCCCCAGCACTTCGGCCGCTTCCTCCACATCGCGCGGCAGGTTGCGCAGCACGGGGGCCACCGTGCGCACCACAAAGGGCAGGCCGATGAACATGAGGGCGAGGACAATACCGGCCTGCGTGTAGGCCACATGCAGCCCCAGCCACGCAAGCGGCCCCCCGATCCATCCATTGGTGGCGTACAGTGTCGCCATGGCGATGCCCACCACGGCGGTTGGCAGGGCGAAGGGCAGTTCGACCAGCATGTCGATCACGCGCCGCCCCGGAATGTCGGACCGCA
>NZ_BAIO01000476.1 GCF_000613305.1 Komagataeibacter kakiaceti JCM 25156 | reverse complement strand
GCGGCTGCGGGCGTCTTCTCCGCCGGTGCGGGCGGTTCGGCCGCAACGGGCAGGCCCGCCATGGCGCGCACGACTTTCAGCCCTTCTTGCAACTGGAAGTCCGTCGTGGGCTTCTGCGGGTCGAATTCCGGCCAGTTCGCGGGCGGCTGGGCGGGAATGGACTTCGCTATGGCGGGCAGGTCGGTGCGTGAGGGCGGCTGCGCCGTGTTGCCGCCCCGGTTCTTGATGATATGGGCCAGGTCGGCTTCATGGATGCTGTAGGCGGGATCATCGCGCGCTTCGCGCACGGTAATGTCGGGCACGATGCCCAGCCCCTGGATGGACCGGCCCGATGGCGTGTAGTAGCGCGCCGTGGTCAGGCGGATCGCGCCTTCACCCGGGATGGGCAGGATGGTCTGCACCGATCCCTTGCCAAAGGTCTTTTCCCCCAGCAGCACGGCGCGCTGGTGGTCCTGAAGCGCACCGGCCACGATCTCGCTGGCGGAGGCGGAGCCGCCATTGATCAGCACCACAATGGGCAGGCCGCCGGTGATGTCGGTGTTATGGGCGTCCCAGCGCTGGCTGTCCTGCGGGTGGCGCGCGCGGTGGAGACGATTTCACCACTGCGGATGAAATCCGAACCGACATCGATGGCCTGTGTCAGCAGCCCGCCCGGATCGGAGCGCAGGTCGATGATCAGGCCCGCCATCTTGTTGTGCGTCTGGGCCTGAAGCTTCTTGTAGGCGGAAAGCAGGCCGGACTGCGTTTCCTCATTGAACTGCGCGATTCGGATGTAGCCGATGGTGTCGTACAGCGAAGATTGATCACCTGCAGCGGAATGATCGCGCGCGTCAGCGTCACGATAACGGGCTTGGGCGTTTTTTCACGGATCAGGGTCAGCGTGATGCGGGTATCGGGCTTGCCGCGCATGCGCGTGACCACCTGGTCCAGCGGCTGGCCGTCGATGTTCTTGCCATCGATCGCGACAATGAAGTCACCGGGCTTGATGCCCGCGCGCGCGGCCGGGGTGTCATCAATGGGGGAGACCACGCGCACATGCCCGTCCTCGCCCTGAACTTCCAGCCCCAGCCCGCCGAACGAGCCCTTGGTCTGGACCTGAAGGTCGGAGAACTGTTTTTCCGTCATGTACGAACTGTGCGGGTCCAGACCGCTCAGCATGCCATTGAGGGAGTTGGTGATCAGGTCGCGGGTCGATACGGGTTCGACGTAATTCGCCTTCACCTTTTCCAGCACATAGCCGAACAGGAACATGAGCTGTTCGATCTCGCGCGGGGTGTTGTCATCCTTGGAGACAATATCCGCCGCATGGGCCATGGGGGCGAGCGCTCCCCCCCTGCCTGCCGAGTAGTAAGCGATCTGCGGGGCCGCCGCGAGCCCTGCAAGAAAGGCGCAACCGATCAGCAAGCCATTACGGAACTTCATGCGTCGTTGTCTCCTGGATGCCCGCCGACCTGGTCCGGCTGGCCTGCATGTATTCTTCGCGTTGCGTTGTAGCGTGGTCCGCCCCATCCGTCACGGGCTGGCAGCATATACCGAACTTGCATGGGGATAAAACCGTCTCGCGCCACATCTACAGATAGGGGGCCGGATTGACGGCGCTGCTGCCGTGGCGCAACTGCACGAACAGTGTCGGCCTGCTGCCCCCGCCAGTCCATTGCGGCATCTGGCCCACCGCCGCGCCGTGGCTGACCTGCTGGCCCGCCGCCACCGCGATTTCGCCCAGGCCCGCCAGCACGAAGCGGTAATGTTTGCCGCAATCAAGGATCATCATCTGCCGTATGTGCGGAACGGAC
>NZ_BAIO01000477.1 GCF_000613305.1 Komagataeibacter kakiaceti JCM 25156 | reverse complement strand
CACGCCCTGCCCGGCCTTGCCGCAGGTGCCGATGCCGGGGTCAAGCGCGGGTTCGCCGCCGATCATGGTGACATGGGTCATGGCGTCCGCGCCATTACCGATCAGGGTCGCGCCGCGCACCGGCGCGGTGATGCGCCCATCCTCGATCATGTAGGCTTCCGACGCCGCGAACACGAACTTGCCTGAGGTGATGTCCACCTGCCCGCCACCGAAATTGACGGCGTACAGCCCGCGCTTCGTGCTGCGGATCATGTCTTCGGTAGTGGCGTCGCCGCCGAGCATGATGGTGTTGGTCATGCGCGGCATGGGCGGGTGGGCATAGGACTGCCTGCGCCCGTTGCCCGTGGGGGCCACGCCCATGAGCCGGGCGTTGAGCCGGTCCTGCAGGTAGCCGGTCAGGATTCCATCCTCGATCATGACGGTGCGGCCGGTGGGGGTGCCTTCATCATCAATGGTCAGGCTGCCCCGGCGTTCGGCAGGGAGCCGTCATCGACCACCGTCACGCCGGGCGCGGCCACGCGCTTGCCCATGAGCCCGGCGAAGGCCGATGTGCCCTTGCGGTTGAAATCCCCTTCCAGCCCGTGGCCCACGGCTTCATGCAGCAGGATGCCGGGCCAGCCCGCGCCCAGCACCACCTCCATCTCACCCGCCGGGGCGGGGCGGGCGTCCAGGTTGACCAGCGCCATGCGCAGCGCCTCGTCCACGGCGGCTTTCCATGCTCCGGGCGCCAGCAGGCGGGTATAGGAATACCGCCCCCCCAGCCCGTGGCCACCGCTTTCGCGCCGCCCGTCCTGTTCCACCACGACCGATACATTCATGCGCACCAGCGGGCGGATGTCGGCCATGCGCTGCCCGTCGGGCCGCAGGATCTGCACCGCCTGCCATTCCGCCGAGAGGGAGGCCATGACCTGCACCACGCGCGGATCGCGCCCGCGCGCATAGGCGTCGAGTTCGGACAGCATCGCCGCACGGGTGGCGAACGCCCCTTCCCCCAGCGGGTTGATGTCGGGATACAGGTGGTGATTGGTCGCGCGCGGCCCCGCCGCCAGCGTACCGGTGCGGCCGGAGCGGATCTGGGTCACGGTCTCGGCGGCGCGGCGGATCGCGCTTTCACTGATTTCATCGGAATGGGCGAAGCGGTTTCCGTCTCCAGCACGGCGCGCAGGCCGAAGCCCGAAGACGTATCGAAGGTGGCGGAACGGATCACGCCCTCATCAAGGGAAATGACCTCGCTTTCCCGGTATTCAAGAAAAAGTTCCCCGTCATCCATCCCTTCCAGCGCCTGCTGGACAAGGCGTTCGGCATCCGGGCGGCCAAGGCGGGAACCGGCGCGCCCGAAAAACAGGGCATCGGTTGCGGCCAGCGGGGAAAGACCCTGAAGGGAGGAGGGCATGAAACGGAAACTCCGGTTGGCGGAACATAAAAACACGAACGCTCGGGCCGCGCGGGCCGGGAGGGGCCCCGGTAGCATAGCCGGATTCACCCATAGGGGAAAGTTGGGGCGCGTTCATGACAGATGCCATGCCGGGAAATGAACTTCCTTTCATTCAGGCTGTTTCCCTTTGTGATAGGGATGAAAGGCAGAACAGTGTACAAAGATCGGACTTCCATTGTTCGGAGAAACGGCGTCTCGTGAGAATTTCCCTCCTGTGCGATTCAACCCTGTCCCGGTCTTTTCCCCGGCAGGCCGGATTACTTGTCATCGGCCTGCTGTGCGCGGGCACGCCCGCGCTGGGCCAGACGGAAACGGAATCCGCCACATCACAGGCCGTTCCCCCGCAGTCTCCCGCT
>NZ_BAIO01000478.1 GCF_000613305.1 Komagataeibacter kakiaceti JCM 25156 | reverse complement strand
TCTGCCTCATGGCGGGGTGCTGATGCCGCTGATCCTGTCGGGCCTGCTGACGGATGTATCGGCCACCCTGCTGCGGCGCATCCATGCGGGGCGGCCGCTCATGCGCGCGCACCGGGAGCATCTGTACCAGATGGCCCACCGCAGCGGCATGAAGGCGCGGCGCATTACCCTTCTGGCATGGGGGGCAACCGTGTACGGGAGCCTTGTGGCGGCGGGCGTGGCCACGGACCGCATCTCTCCCTCCGCTGCCTTTGGTCTGGTCGGGATTGTCCAGCTTGGCTGGGCCGTGATCGTGTGGCGGCGGGTGCGCCGGACACCGGATCTGACATGGTGACGAAAAGGGGGAGGACAGCCTTCCGGCCGCCCTCCCCCTGATCCCTCCCGGCCCGGACTGGCGGAAGGTTATTTGCGCAGTGTGATCTTCATGCCCTGCGCCGCGGCGGCCAGACGACCGCCCGTGCTGGTGGTGTCAAGCTGGATCCGCACGCCCGCCGGGTTGTTCAACAATATGGCGCCCATACCGGTTCCCGCCGTGACATCGCCGTTCACGGCGGCGTAACTGCCCTCGAAATCCTTGACCTGGTTCAGGTTATAGACGGTGCCGTGGGCCTCCACATTGGCGAAGCCCACGGCCGCCAGCGACCCGCCCTCGATCTTGAAGCGGTAGGTGTGATGCTTGAACACAAGCTTGCCCGAACCCCATGTGTGGCCAACGCCGACATCGAGCGACTTGAACTTCATCGTCACCTGCCCCGACGGCGTTCCGAGCGAGGAATCAGCCGCCATGGCCAGTGTGGACATGCCAGTCAGGGGCGCCAGCGCGATGGCGGCGGCAACCAGACGTCGTGATATACGCATGGATCAAATCCTCCAGTTCCTGAAATGCATGAAAACAGCCTAGGGCGTGTTCAGCCGACCCGGCGCAGCCCCTCGGCACGGCGGGGGCGGACGGGCTTGCGGACCGGGGCGGCCGCCTTTTCCTGCGTGGCCGTCTCGCTCACGATGGCGGACAGATCACGCAGATAGGCATTGCCCTTGAGCGTGCGCTTGATCAGCACGGAGCGGCGGTCCATCGGGTCCGGCGTGCGGCGGGCCAGATCGAGATCCTTCAGCCGGTCCAGCGCGCGGGTGATCGCGGGCTTGGACACGTTCAGCTCGGCCGCGAGGCCACGCACGGTGTGCGCGTCGTCGCTCAGGTAGCAGGTCAGGAACACGGCAAGCTGGCGGGCCGACAGATCCGGACCGTCCCGGCGCACCATCGCCACAATGGTGTCGCGCAGGGAATTGATCATCTGATCCGTATGAGCCTGTGATGACTTGGCCATCGGTGGAAATCCTTTGTCGAATGTCAGTCCCGCTAACCGGCGCACGCATGCAGAATCGGACCGGGGCTGGAGATGCACTTTCTGCACTGCCTATATAATTGGCACTTACAGCATATATAAGTCGCAGCGCGAGAATTAGTTCGCTTGCGGGATTGTTTCTTTATCGATGCATTCTGTCCCCGATATTAAATATATTTAATATCCCGTTGTAAGCTGCTCTTAAACCAAGGCTTTCTCCGCCTTCCGGTCGGCCGGGACGTGATACATCGTTCCATCCATACGTATCGATATGAATCCAGCGCACATCAGTTCTGACAAAATTTTCTAGAAAAAGGGCCGCCGTGATCGCCCCGGCCGTGGGTTTGGATGAAATATTGTTCAGGTCCGCCACCGGGCTGTTCAGCCATTTGCGGTATCCCGGCCACAGCGGCAGCCGCCACAGCGGGTCGCCACAGG
>NZ_BAIO01000479.1 GCF_000613305.1 Komagataeibacter kakiaceti JCM 25156 | reverse complement strand
GCCGCGCACGCGGCCGATGTGCTGGGGCAGCAGGTGGGCACGGCGCTGCAGCAGGCCCAGACCGCGCTGGCCGCCCATAAATACCCCCAGCCATGACGGCGATTGATGAGGCGGACAAGGTCGCGGGCAAGAGCGATTACGAATCCTACACCATCGAGCAGATGCGCGCCGCCGTCGCAGCACAGTCCGGCAATGTTCCGGTGGCGATCTCGGCCTATGACAAGCTGATCGCCTCCCCCCGCACCCCGGCGGCGACGAAGGAACAGATGGCGCTGGCCGAAGGCAGCATGGCCTTTACCGCCAAGAATTATCCGCAGGCCATTGCCGTGACGGAGAAATATATCAAGGCGGGTGGCAAGAACCCGCAGATGCTGACGATCCTGATCCAGTCCTATTACCTGCAGCATGACTTCGCCAACGCGGCGCGCGTGCAGCAGGCGCAGATCGATGCGGCGGTCAAGGCGGGCGGCAAGCCGACGGAAAACCAGCTCCAGCTTCTGGCCGCCTGTCAGGCGCAGTTGCGTGACAATGCGGGCCTGACCCACACCTATGTCCAACTCGCTACCTATTACCCCAAGCCGGATTACTGGGCGCAGGTGTCCATTCCGTGCTGAGCAACCCGAACATGGCCCCGGCCCTGCGGCTGGATATCGACCGCGTGCGGCTGGAGGCCGGTCTGGTCAAGACCTCGGCCGAATACATGGATATCGCGGAACTGGCCCTGCAGGCCGGGCTGCCGCAACTGGGGCTGGACATCCTCAATCAGGGTTATGCCAGCGGCGTGCTGGGTCATGACGCCAACGCGCCCCGCACCGACCGTCTGAAGGCGATGGTGACCCAGAACGTGGCGCAGACCAAGGCGGCGCTGGACACCACGGCGGCGCAGGCCACCACGGGCAACGCGATGCTGACGGCGGGCTACAACTACGTCCTGTACGGCCAGGCGGACAAGGGTCTGGCCCTGATGAAGCAGGGTCTGGCCAAGGCCCCGACGGATGTGAACATCGGCCGCCTGCATCTGGGTCTGGCGCAGGCCGCCGCAGGGCAGAAGGCGGATGCCATCGCCACGCTCGACAGCGTGGAAGGCACCAACGGCGCGCGCGACATCGCGCAGTTCTGGGTGCTGAAGCTGAACGCCGCACCCGCCGCGCACTGAACGGTCCACGCATGACGGCAGGCGGGGCGTCGGAGGGATCCGGCGCCCCGTTCTGGTTTCAGGCCCGGCCGGGACAGACATTTTATGACATGAACGATGGTCTTATCCCGCCCCGATGCGTTGGATATGCTGCTGCTGTCGCTTGCATGGCGTCATGACTGCCCCGAACACGAACATGGCCGAGAGAATGACACAGACACCCGCCACCGCCGATCTGCCCGCCCGTATTCTGGTGGTGGAAGACGACCCCGGCATGCGCACCCTGATCGTCCGCGCCCTGCAGGGCGATGGCTACCGGGTGCGGGGTGTGCAGGGGGGGCCGGAAATGTGGGATGCGCTGAAGGTGCAGGCCGCCGACCTCATCATCCTTGATGTCATGCTGCCGGGCACCAACGGGCTTGACCTGTGCCGCAGCCTGCGCGCGCGCGCCGACCCCCTTGCCCCCGATGAGCAGCCGCTGAGGGAAGTGCCGGTCATCATCGTCTCCGCGCGCGGGGAGGAACTGGACCGTGTGCAGGGGCTGGAACTGGGGGCCGATGATTACGTGCCCAAGCCCTTTGGCAGAAGGAACTGCTGGCGCGCGTGCGCGCGGTGCTGCGGCGGCGCGGTGGCGG
>NZ_BAIO01000480.1 GCF_000613305.1 Komagataeibacter kakiaceti JCM 25156 | reverse complement strand
TGACGTGACCCGCCACCGGCACGCTCACCCCGAGCGAACGGGCCAGATCGGGCAGGACGCCCATCATCGCGAACTCCCCCGTGCCGATGGCGAACGTGCTTACCGCCAGCGCGAGTTCGGCCGCTCCAATACAGACAAAAAAGGTACTGATTGTGGGTGAAATGTTCGGGTTGTTCACATCGCGCTCTTTCCCGATGGGTGAGAATGGCCTACGGCTCAGGTTCATCAATGCCGCATCGGTCCGGTTGCGCGCAATGCCATAAAACCGGTTTCACCTTATGGAAATCCGGTCCGATCCAGCCTATTCGCCTTCCGATACGTTATGGGGTCTCTCCCCGCGGTCACCACGTTCCGCCCAGCCCGCTTCCCGCATACCAGACGGACATATCGATGACAGCCACTTCCCCATCGGCATCCTCTCCCTCCCCCGGCGCGCACGAACAGGCCAGAAACCAGACCACCGACCCCCGCGCCGCCCAGCTGGCGCGCATTTACGTCCTGCTGCGGCTGGCGCTGACCATGACCGTGGTGGTCATGCTGATCTGGGTGGTGGGGGATGTCCTGATGGTCATCTTCGCCTCCACGCTGGTGGCCGTCATCCTGCACAACCTGGCCGGGATCGTGGAACGCCGCGCCCGCATTCCCTACTGGCTGGCCCTGACTACCGTGGTAAGCGTACTGATCGCGGCGCTGACCGGCCTGATCTGGAGCAGCGGCCCCGAAATATCGGAACAGGCCGTGAAACTGCGCACGGCGCTGAGCACGCAGGCCCACAGCCTGCGCGACAGCATGGGCCATTCCTCCACCGGGCGCATGATCCTTGACAACCTGCCCGCCTCGCTGGGGGGGAACCAGCCATCCTCGGGCGGGGGCGGGTTCGGCTCGCTGGCGGGGTCGATGACGGGATTCGTCTCCTCCGCCTTCGGCGCGGCGGGCACGCTGGCGGTGATCCTGATCGCGGGGCTCTATTTCGCCATATCGCCGGAACTGTACGTCAACGGCATGCTGCGGCTTGTCCCGCATGAATACCGCAAGGGCTCACGTGACCTGCTGCTGACGGCGGGGCGCACCCTGTGGGCCTGGACGGCGGGACAGGCGCTGGACATGACCGTGGTGGGGCTGCTGTCCTTTATCGGGCTGTGGTGCATTGGCGTGCCGCTGGCGCTCGCCCTGGGGGTCGTGGCGGGGCTGGCCAATTTCATTCCCTATATCGGCGCTTTCGTCGGCGCCATACCCGCCGTTCTGATCGCCCTTTCACAGGGCACGCGGGAGGGATTCATGGTGATGGGTCTCTACACCGCCATCCAGTTTTTCGAGGGCAATGTCATGGCCCCCCTGATCCAGCGCCACGCGGTGCAGATGCCGCCGGGGCTGACCATCCTGTCCCAGACGATTTTTGGCACCATCCTTGGCGTTCCGGGGCTTATCCTGGCCTCCCCCCTGACGGCCGCGCTTCTGGCCACGGCCGACCGCGCCATCCCCAAACTCAAGGATGACGAGCGCGTCTGACCCGCCAGCTCCCGTTCACCCGCCCGGATGCAGGGGGGGGCTGCGCGTCATCAGGGGCGTGCAGCGGGCAGTCCTGAAAGCACACGCAGCCGCACCCCATGCACGATTCAAGCTGGTCGCGGAGTTTGACAAGGTTTTCGATCCGGTCCTGAAGCGACTGCCGCCACGCCGATGACATGCGCCGCCAGTCGCGCCGGTTGGGCTGGCGGCCATCGGGCAGGGATTCGAGGGCCTGCCGGATTTCAGCCAGCGACAGG
>NZ_BAIO01000481.1 GCF_000613305.1 Komagataeibacter kakiaceti JCM 25156 | reverse complement strand
GGTGCTTGCGCCAGAGGGGCGGGATCACGCGCTGGCGCAGCTGCATTGCCGCCGTGTGGGGACGGATGCGGACTGGCAGTTGCTTGAGCGTCACGGGGACACGGTGCTGCTGCGTCAGTTCCCCTTCCATCATGGTGACACGCCGCTTTATTTCGCCGCCAGTGTCGCGGGCGCAAATCCCGCATCCGGGGCATTGCCTGTCGGCCTGGTGCACGGCGCGCTGGCGGCGGGGGTGATTGTGGGGGTGTGGCCGCTGTTACGGTTCGGCTGGCGGCGGCTGCGCCGTCGGCGGGCGGTGCGGCTGTGTTATCGCATGGTGAACCGCCATGCCGAGACGCTGCGTATCCGGCGCAGGCAGCTTGTGCAGGTCAACAGTTACGGGGTGGAACGTGTTGGCAAATGGCGGCGCGAACAGACGGAATTCGTCAAGACCGTACTCCAGCCCGCCCTGCGCCGCGCCCGGCTGCATGATGTCTGGCCCACCATTGCAGCCCCGGTGCTGGCGCGCGTTGAACGGGTGGCCCGCCAGCCGCTCGCCACCGCAGGCGGCAGGCATGATGACGGGGTTTATACCCCAGACATGGACCCGATCGCCTACGAAGCTATTGCGCCCGCCGCCTGCGTGGGGCGGGGTGGGAAGCCCGCGCCACCACGCCGGGCAGCGACCAGGGGGCCGATGTGATCGCGACCCGCGATAACATGCGGCTGGTCGTGCAGTGCAAACTGTACCGCAACACGGTGGGCAACGAGGCGGTGCAGCAGGTTGCCGCCGCCCGCCTGCATTATCGTGCCGATTTCGCCGCCGTTGTTTCCAACGCCGATTACACCCTTCCGGCCCGCGCGCTGGCGCGGTCGAACAATGTCTTCCTGCTGCATCACGACGAACTGCCAGCCTTCACCGCCCGCCTGATGCGACTGCGCGAAGGGGTCTCCGTGTCATAACATGACAGGAGGAGCCGTAAAGCGGTACGTCAGGGCCGGGATTTCAGTCCTTTGCGGGCTGGGAAACCGGCGCGGCAGGGCGGTTGCGCGTGCTCAGGCGAACCGTGATCAGCAGATGGGCGATCATACGTGCAGAGTTGCTCATGGTTCATACCTCCTATCTACGCTATACATGAATCGTTTTAGCAAAGCGAAGGTTTCCTGCACGATATGAAAGTTTTTTATCGTTACGGCGCCATGGGCGGGACATGTCCGGCCCGGCTGGAAAAAACAGGGGAGATGATGGCGGGATGCGGGCAGGACCGAGACACCATCCGGCACGAGCGGTGGAGCAGGAACGGCACTGGCGCAGGCCGGTCCGGCAGGGCGGGGCGCTGGATATGTTGACGATTCGCGCGCGAATGGCCCGCCCCGTCCTGCCGTTCCCCACGCATGGGGCGTGGTGAGGGCATGCCCTATCTCTATCTGGCCATCGCCATTGTTGCTGAAGTAACGGCCACGTTCTGCCTGACGTTATCCGCCGGCTTTACCCGGCTGTGGCCATCCTGCGTCACGGGGGTGGGGTACGCCGTGGCGTTCTATGCGCTTTCACAGGCGTTGCGCGTCATTCCCACCGGCATCGCTACGCCATCTGGTCTGGCGTCGGCACCGTGCTGATCGCGCTGGTCTGCCGCGTGGTGCTGGGGCAGAAACTGGATCTGGCGGCCATGGCGGGCATGACGCTCATCATATGCGGGGTGCTGGTCATGAACCTTCTGTCCAGCGCGGGACAGCACGGCTGAAGGGGGCGGGCTCCATCATGGAGCCCGCCGTG
>NZ_BAIO01000482.1 GCF_000613305.1 Komagataeibacter kakiaceti JCM 25156 | reverse complement strand
CTGATGGTCACGGGCTTGAGACCCAGCGCCGTCCAGTTGCCGGTATAGGCCCCGGGGCCATAGGGCGGCTTGGGGTCGGTCTCATCGGCGCGCGCCAGGCCGGAACTGGCGATCATGCCGCCCAGGGCCAGTGCGCCAAGCGCCATGCTGAATGATTTCATTACTTTGCCATCCTGATCTTTCTTCACACGTTACAATGGCAGGCGCGGCGAAAAGGGCAAGTCGCGGGGATATGTCTCCCGCCAGTCCCATATTTTTTATATATGGAAATAGCCTTGAATATATATTGGACGTACGAAGCGGCGTAGCTCACCATCACTGCGCAATCCCACATGACCGGGAAGCGCGGCGGGCGAGGCCCGCGCCTTGCCGTTGCAGGAGACCGAGGCCATGAAGCTGAAATGCTACGCGGTGAACGATATCGACACCCGGTCCAGCGCCGCGGACGCGACGGGCGTGCGCCCGCGCATGAACCGCCTGTATCAGACATCGACCATGGCCGCCCTGCTGGACGCGGTGTACGATGGCGAGACCACGCTTGACGAACTTTTGATGCACGGCAATTTCGGCCTGGGCACCTTCAACGCGCTGGATGGCGAGATGATCGTCAATGACAGCGTGATCCACCAGTTCCGCGCCGACGGGCAGGCCGGGCGCGTGCCGGGCGATCTCAGGACGCCGTTCGCCTGCGTCACCTTCTTCAACCCGGAGAAGGAATACATGATCGACACCGCGCGCGACAAGGAAGGGTTCGAGGCGGTTGTCGACCAGCTTGTCAACAATCCCAACCTGTTCGCCGCCGTGCGCTTCACCGGCCTGTTCGAACGGGTGGAGACGCGCACCGTGTTCTGCCAGTGCCGTCCCTACCCGCCCATGCTGGATGTGGTCAGCCGCCAGCCGACCATGCAGCTTGGCGCATCGGCGGGCACCATGCTGGGCTTCCGCACGCCGGGCTACATGCAGGGCGTGAACGTGGCGGGCTACCACCTGCATTTCCTGACGGAAGACGGACGCCGGGGCGGCCATGTCACCGATTACGCGGTGCTGAAGGGCAAGCTGGAGGTGGGCGTGATCTCGGATGTGGAAATCCAGCTTCCCCGCACGGAACAGTTCGCGCGCGCCAACCTGTCTCCGGAAAACATTCATGAGGCCATTCGCGTGGCCGAAGGCGGCTGAGGGCCTGATCCCTCCCGCCTGACCGCCCCGCGCAAGGCGCGTGGGCCAACCGCTCAGGAACCAGACATCATGACTGACAAGACCCAATCGGCTCCGCCTGAGTGCGGGGCGGACATGATCGTGCGCAACCTCGTCGCACACGGCACGACCCATGTATTCGGTATTCCGGGGGCCAAGGTGGACCGCCTGTTTGACGCGCTGGTCGACTCGCCCATCGAGACGGTCGTGACCCGGCATGAACAGAACGCGGCCTTCATCGCCGGTGGCATCGGCCGCCTGACGGGCAAGGCGGGCGTGGCGATCGCCACATCCGGCCCCGGCGCGTCCAACTTCGTGACCGGGCTGGCCACCGCCAATTCCGAAGGGGATCCGGTGCTGGCCATTGGCGGCGCGGTGAAGCTGGCGGACCGGCTGAAGCTGACCCACCAGAGCATGGACACCGTTTCCCTGTTCCAGCCGGTCACCAAATACAGCGCGGAAATCACGTCCCCCGCCGCCGTGTCCGAAGTGGTGGCCAACGCCCTGCGCTTTGCCGAAAGCGGCCGCCCCGGCGCGGCGTTCGTCAGCACGCCCATGGATATTCTG
>NZ_BAIO01000483.1 GCF_000613305.1 Komagataeibacter kakiaceti JCM 25156 | reverse complement strand
CCCTGACAACGCACGATGGCAGGCCCGCCGTATGGATCGTGGCCCCCGACAGCCTGCGCGTCTCCCAGTGCGCGGTCACCATCGCCCGCTACGGCACCGATGACGTGGTGATCGCATCCGGCCTGAACCCCGGTGACCGGGTGGTGACGGCGGGCGTGCAGGCGCTCTATCCGCAAGAAAAGGTCAGCCTGCTGGATGAAGCCGATGTCCGCCCCTGAGCCAGCCGCCCCGGGGGGCATGAACCTGTCCGACTGGGCCATCCGCCATCGTGCGCTGGTCCTGTTCTTCATGATCCTGATCGGTGTCGCGGGCATCCAGTCCTATTTCAGGCTGGGCCGGAACGAAGACCCGCCCTTTACCGTCAAGACCATGGTGGTGCAGGCGTTCCTGCCCGGTGCGTCGGTGGAGGAAACCACCCACCAGCTGACCGAACGCATCGAGAAGAAGCTGCAGGAAACGCCCGACCTCGATTACGTCAAGAGCTATACGCTGGCGGGCAGGACCACGATTTTCGTCAATCTGCTCTCGGGCGCGCCCAAGGCGGAAGTGCCGGACATCTGGTATCAGGTGCGCAAGAAGATCGGTGACATCAAGGTGCAGTTGCCCACGGGCACGGTCGGCCCGTTCTTTGATGATGAGTTCGGCGATACCTACGGCATCATCTACGGCTTTACCGCCGATGGTTTTTCCCACCGCGAACTGCGCGATTATGTCGAGACGGTACGCGATGAACTGCTGCATGTGCCCGATGTGGCCAAGATCGACACGCTGGGCGCGCAGGATGAAAAAATCTATGTCGATTTCTCCACCCATCATCTCGCCCGGCTGGGCATAAACGGGGCGACGATCGCGGCCGCCTGATGGCGCAGAACGCCACGGTGCCATCGGGCGTGGTGGATACGGGGCGCGAGCAGATACAGGTCCAGCCCACCGGGCAGTTCGGGTCGGTGCAGGATATTGCCAATGTCACGGTTTACGCGGGTGGCCGCAAAATCCGGCTGGGTGACATCGCCACCATCACCCGCACCTATTCCGATCCGCCGCAGACCATGTTCCGGGTGGGGGGGCATGACGCCATCGGCCTCGCCCTGTCCATGCGCAGCGGTGGCAACGTGCTGGAACTGGAAAAGAACATTACGGCGAAGATGGCCGAACTGCATGCCCGCATGCCCATCGGGATCGAGGCGCATCTGGTCGCCAACCAGCCAAGGTGGTGCATGACGCCGTGGGTGATTTTACCGAGGCGCTGTTCGAGGCCATCGTCATCGTACTGGGCATCAGTTTCATCAGCCTTGGCGCGCGCGCGGGTACGGTGGTCGCGTTCTGCATTCCCTTCGTGCTGGCGGTGGTGTTCGTGTGCATGAAGATGTTCGGCATCGACCTTCAGCGCGTCTCGCTCGGCGCGCTGATCATAGCACTCGGCCTGCTGGTGGATGACGCCATGATTACGGTGGAGAGCATGGTCAGCAAGCTGGAGGAAGGCTGGAGCCTGACCCGGGCCGCGACCTATGCCTATGTCTCGACCGCCTTTCCCATGCTGACCGGCACGCTTGTGACCGTGGCGGGGTTCATTCCGGTCGGTTTCGCCCGGAGCATCGCGGGGGAATACACGTTCTCGCTCTTTGCCGTGGTGGGCATGGCCCTGATCGCGTCATGGTTCGTGGCGGTGCTGGTCGCCCCGCTGGTGGGGGTGACCATTCTCAGGGCGTGTCCGGCCTCGGTGTCGCACACACCGCCGGAGGGCCGCCTGCTGCGCCTGT
>NZ_BAIO01000484.1 GCF_000613305.1 Komagataeibacter kakiaceti JCM 25156 | reverse complement strand
CGCCTGCGCGGGCGGGATTCGCGCAGCCGCCCCGTTACGGGACGGAGCCACACGGCCTCGATCTCCGTATCGCGCCACAGGATGTGGGTGGCGATCCGTCCATCCCCGTGCGATAGGTGTGCTCTATCTCCGCGCGCAGCGTGCGGTCCGATATTGGCAAGGGCCGCGCTGGCGCTGGCCGCGTCCCCCGGTTCGGCCTGAAAACGGGCCAGCCGCGCGGCCAGCGGATTGAGGTCAGCCCCGGCGAACCGCCTGCCGCCGCGCACCACATCCCCCGCGATCGCGCCCGTGCCCATGAAGGGATCGGCCACGAGATCGCCCGGCTGGCTGAGAAGCGCGACAAGATGGCGCAGCGGCTCCAGCGGCTTCTTGCCCCAGTACCGGTGAAAGCCATGCAGGCCGCCATAGCGGGCCGGGGCCGCCCAGTTCATGCCGCCATGTCACTGTGCGTCGGAGGCATGGACCATCCCGCGCTGCATCCCCTGTTCCACCTGCCGCCCCGCAAGGGACAGGGCCACCGCCTCCGCAATGCGGATGCCGTCTATCCCGGCGGACAGGATGCCCCCGGCATAGCCCGCCCCCTCGCCCGCCGGAAACAGGCCGCGCAGGTTCACGCCCTGCCCGTCCACCCCGCGCGGAATCCGCAGCGGCGAGGAGGTGCGCGTCTCCACCCCCGTCATGACCGCGTCACGCATGGAAAACCCGGCCAGCTTGCGATCGAACGTGGGCAGCGCCTCACGTATGGCGTCCGTTACGAAACCGGGCAGGCAGGTGGACAGGTCGGCGGGCGTGACACCGGGGCGATAGGACGGCACGACATCGCCCAGCGCGGTCGACGCCCTGCCATCGAGAAAATCCCCGACCAGTTGCGCGGGCGCGAAATAGGCGCCCCCACCGGCCACGAACGCCCTGCGCTCCCATTCGCGCTGGAAGGCAATTCCGGCCAGCGGGCCATCGGGGTAGTCGCGTTCGGGCGTGACACCCACCACGATCCCGGCATTGGCGTTACGCTCGGCGCGGGAATACTGGCTCATGCCGTTGGTCACCACCTGCCCCGGCTCGGACGTGGCGGCGACCACCGTGCCACCGGGGCACATGCAGAAGGAATAGACCGCCCGGCCGTTGCTGGCGTGATGCACCAGCTTGTAATCCGCCGCCCCCAGCAGGGGCACGGTATCGGGCTGGCCGTAACGGGCGGTGTTGATGACGGATTGCGGATGCTCGATCCGCACGCCGATGGAAAAGGGCTTGGCCACCATCTCCACCCCCGCCGCGTGCAGCGCGGCAAAGGTGTCGCGCGCGCTGTGGCCTATGGCCAGCACGACATGGGTGGCGTCGATCTCCTCCCCATCGCTCAGGCGCAGGCCGGTGATGCGGCGGCCCTCCGCGCCCCCGTCATGGCTTATGAAATCGCTGACATGCGCGCCAAAGCGGTATTCGCCGCCAAGGGATTCGATTTCGGCGCGGATATGCTCCACCATCGTGACCAGCCGGAAGGTGCCGATATGCGGGCGGGAGAGATAGAGTATCTCCTCCGGCGCGCCGGCGCGCACGAAGGCGGACAGCACCTTGCGCCCGTAATGCCGGGGATCGCTGACCTGGCTGTAGAGCTTGCCATCGGAAAAGGTGCCCGCCCCGCCTTCCCCGAACTGCACATTGCTTTCGGGGTTCAGGATGGATTTGCGCCACAGGGCGAAGGTATCGACCGTGCGTTCACGCACCGCCCTGCCGCGTTCCAGCACCAGCG
>NZ_BAIO01000485.1 GCF_000613305.1 Komagataeibacter kakiaceti JCM 25156 | reverse complement strand
CGCCGCTTTTCGCCGCCCCCGTGCCCCCCGTGGTCTCGTCCGGCCCGCTGACTTTTGCGCCGCTGGTGCGCCAGGTGGGGCCTGCGGTGGTGAATATCGCCGTCTCCCAGTCCTCACAGGACAACCGGCAGGCGAATGGCCACCAGCCCCTGCCCCCCAGCGTGAAGGGCACCCCGTTCGAACATAAGTTCCGTGAGCGCATGCGCGCCCATGGGGAGGAAATGCTGGGCGCGGGCTCCGGTTTCCTGATCGACCCCGGCGGCGTGATCGTGACCAACGCGCATGTGGTGGGCGGGGCGGACCAGATTACCGTATCGCTGGCCGATGGCACGGAATTCCCCGCCCGCCTGATCGGCAGCGACGACCTGACCGATATTGCGGTCATCCAGATCCACGCGCCCCATCCCATGCCCTTCGTGCCGTGGGGCGATAGCAGGCTGGTCAATATCGGTGACTGGATCATGGCGGCGGGCAACCCGTTCGGGCTTGGATCCTCGGTCACGGCGGGCATCGTCTCCGCGCGCGGGCGCGATATCGGCACCGGCCCGTTCGATGATTTTTTCCAGATCGACGCCCCCATCAACCCCGGCAATTCCGGCGGACCGTCCTTCAACCTGGGGGGGCAGGTGGTGGCGGTGAACACGGCCATCGTCTCCCCCACCGGGGGGTCGGTGGGCATCGGGTTCGGCCTGCCATCCGAAATCGTGGCCCCGATCGTGGAGGAACTGCGCCGCAAGGGCCGCATCGACCGGGGCTGGCTGGGCGTGACCCTGGCGGACGGGCCGGGACATGGCGGCGTGCAGATCGTGGGAATCGACCGCGATGGCCCGGCCATGAAGGCGCACCTGCATATCGGTGATGTCATCACCGCCGTAAATGACGAACCGATTGACACTTCGCGCATGCTGATCCGTTCAATAGCGGCGAAGCAGCCGGAATCGACCGTGGTGCTGCATATTCACCGCCGCCGTGAGATACTCAGCCTGAATGCCTGCGTGGGCCACCGCCCCGACGAGGACATGGAAGACTGACCGACCCCGCCAGAAACGACGTGAGGCAACGTGCATATTCTAGTAGTCGAAGACGACCCCACCGTCCGCAATTTCGTGGCCAAGGGCCTGAAGGAAGCGGGACACCTGGTCGAACTGACCGATAACGGCAAGGACGGCCTGTTCATGGCCGTGAGCGAGAAATTCGACCTGATCATACTCGACCGCATGCTGCCGGGGGGCATTGACGGCGTGCGCCTGCTCGAGACCATCCGCGCGCAGAACAACGCCACCCCGGTCCTGCTGCTTTCGGCGCTGGCGGATGTGGATGACCGGGTTCAGGGCCTCAAGGCCGGGGGATGATTACGTCACCAAGCCCTTCGCCTTCAGCGAACTGCTGGCGCGGGTGGAAGCCCTTGGCCGCCGTGGCCGGACCGAGGCGGCGCCGCAGACCAAGCTGGAACTGGCCGATCTGGAGATTGACCTGCTCTCGCGCACGGTGCGCCGGGCGGGACGCAAGATCGACCTCCAGCCGCGTGAATTCCGCCTGCTGGAATACCTGACGCGCCATGCCGGGCAGGTCGTGACCCGCACCATGCTGCTGGAAGGCGTGTGGGACTACCATTTCGACCCGCAGACCAACGTGATCGACGTGCATGTTTCGCGCCTGCGCCAGAAGGTGGACAAGCCGTTCGACACGCCGCTCATCCACACCATCCGCAATGCCGGGTACATGCTGCGTGCCGAATAGGCCGCGTACCGCCCGCCG
>NZ_BAIO01000486.1 GCF_000613305.1 Komagataeibacter kakiaceti JCM 25156 | reverse complement strand
GCAAATGCGGCGGTCATGGCGCTGACCCTGTCCGGCCTGCCGCCGCATCCCTTCATGTTCTCGGGCTTCCTGCCCCCGCGTGAGGCGGCGCGGCGTAGCGTGCTTTCACAACTGCACGCGGCGGAATGCGCGGGCCTGTCCGCCACCCTGATCTGGCATGAAGCCCCACACAGGCTAGCGGAAATGCTGGCGAGTCTTGCCGCCGTCATGGGGGGCGCACGCCCGGCCGCCGTGGCGCGCGAACTGACCAAACGCTTTGAGGAGGTACGGCGCGGCACGGTAGCGGAACTGGCCGCCCATTATGCCGAAAACCCGGCAAGGGGCGAGATTACCGTCGTGCTTGGCCCCCCGCCGCATGATGACGGCACGGCCGATGATCTGGACAGCCAGTTGCGCGCGGCGTTGCAGACCCTGTCGGTCAAGGACGCGGCGGCCCTGGTGGCGGGCATTACCAGCCTGCCGCGCCGCACGGTCTATGCCCGCGCGCTGGAACTGGCGCGCGGGGCGTCATAGCCCCTACGGCTCAGTGTTCGGGCAGGTCGGTGCTGAACAGCGAATCCGGCGGCATCGCCCCGCCCGTGTGGATGTCGAGCAGATCGACACGGGTGCTTTCCTGCTGCGCGTCCTGAATGATCCAGCCGCGCAGCAGCAGCGGGCTGTCATGGAACAGCAGGGTCAGGCTGCCATCCCCGGGGGACTCGGTGCGCACCACCGTGATGCCGAGCGCATTGCCATCACGCGACAGGCCGGTCACGGTCACATCACCCGATAGCTGGAGATGCGGGCGCAGCAGCAGCCCCAGCGGCGTCTTGTCCATGGGCATGGTGGTGGTCTGGTCAAGCTGGCTGTCATTGAACACGACCTGATCGTGACTGGCCACCAGCAGCAGCGGGCTGGGGGGATCGTACTGGAACCGCATGCGGCGATTCGTCCGGTCGATCCACGCGGTGCCGGTTGTCTGTTTGCCATCGGGCGCGGTCTGGCGGAAACGGGCCTTGAGCAGGCTGATCGCGTCCAGATGATGCTCCACGCGCTCCAGCAGGGCATGGTCCTGATCGGACGCGCCAACCGCCATCTGTTCCTGCGCCCCGGCGGCGGGTGCGCGCAGGACGCCAGCGGACAGGCAGGCCAGCGCGCAGGCGGTGGCGACGGGACGAAGGAATTTCATGACAGGGGGCAATCCATGCAGATGGTACCGGCCAGTGGTGCCCCAACGGACGCTCAAGATCAAGGCGGGTGGATCAGGAACTGCCGATCAGCACACCCGCGACAAAGACCAGCAGCCCGCCAATCACGATCTGCACCACGGCCGAGCCGAAAGGTGTTTCCTGATAGCGCCAGCGTATCCATGAAATCACGAACAGTTCGATCACCACCACGATCACGGCGGCCAGCATCGCGGCCGAAAAATCATCGATCAGGAAGGGCAGCGTATGCCCGATCCCGCCCGCCGTGGTCATGAGACCGCAGATCAGACCACGCAGCAGCGGCGCGCCCCGGCCCGACAGCTTGCCGTCATCGGACAGCGCCTCGGCGAATCCCATGGAAATACCGGCCCCGACCGATGCCGCCATGCCCACCAGAAAGGCGTTCCACGGCAGGTGCGTGGCGAAGGCGGCGGCAAAAACGGGGGCGAGCGTGGAAACCGAACCATCCATAAGCCCCACGAGACCGGGCTGGACAATCTGGAGCACGAAACGGCGGCGCGCGCCTTCATCCTCGGTTTCGCGCTTGCCGTCTGGCAGGCGGTCATGCTCGA
>NZ_BAIO01000487.1 GCF_000613305.1 Komagataeibacter kakiaceti JCM 25156 | reverse complement strand
TCGGGTCGTGCCGACATCCTGCGCCGACAGCATCTGCCGGATCGCGCCTTCAAGCGCGCGGCCTTCCTCCGGGTAGCAGCCGATCACGCCGCACTGGCGGTCCTTCTCGGCAAAGGCGCGCAGCTTCGCGCGCGAAGCCAGCCCCGGCGCTCCATGATGACCAGCGTATCCGACGCCCGCGCCAGACTGCGCTGCAGCAGGGCCAGCAGCCCGTCACCCGCCTCACGCACCCAGATCACGCGCCGCCCCCCGCTCAGGGAAAGGGCGGTGGTTTCCTCTTCCAGCCGGTCATGCTCCTCGCGGCCCAGCACCGCCACGCGGAAAGGATCGTCCAGATCGGGGCAGACGGCTTTCGCCACCGTCGTCGCGCGCTCACGGATCAGCCCCGCATCCTCCCCATGCAGGAGGATGGCCCGCAGCGCGCCCGGGGCCTGCAACGTGGCGTTGACGGCGCGGGCTTCGATCTTCACTGGTTTTCGTTCCCCCCGATGCTGATGCCCGAACTGCCCGCGGGCTCACTGTCCGATGTGTCGGGCCCGGCGCGGTCGCGTGGCGTGGGGGCGGGGGCATTGTCCATCGGCACGCTGCCGGTGGAGGTATCCATGTCCTCGTTATTCTGCTCGTTCAACTGGGCGTCGGTCCGGCCCGTGGCCAGCGCGGGCAGGCCATCGGCGCCTGGCTGCTGGGCGGGCATCTGGTTGTTGGGGTTGACGATGCTGTTGGGGTCGACATAGCGCGGCTGGTTCTGGTCCCCGGTCGAGCCGCTTACGGCAGGTCTGGCATGGGTGCGGAACCAGACGGCGACCTGCTGCGTGATCTGCTCCGCCATGTTCTTGGCCACGCGGTACGCACGTTTTCCAGGTTCAGGGTCAGGGCGAAATACTGTTCGTAGTTGTTGTTGACACCATCCACCACCGAGGCATCGCCACTGGCCAGCAGTTGCGGCTCATCCGCCATGGTATAGAGACGCCAGTGGGCGAAGGCCGTGGTGCGCGTGCGGCCGGAGGTGTTGTCGGCATGGATGTCGACGGCTTCGTTCATGATGTAGGTATTGATGCGCAGGCTGTAGCCGGTCGGGTTTTCCGGCCCGGCACCCGACAGATCCTGTTGCAGGAACTGGCGCAACTGCTGGCCGTACCGTTCCTTGATGACCGGTACGTAAACCTGCTTCAGTTCCGCCAGCACGTTACCGACGGTGGGTTTGCCATCGGCGCCCAGATGGGTTCCCGTCGTCTTGTACATCGGGGAAAAGCCGCACCCTGCCAGGACAAGCAGGGCGCAGAACATGCCGGTGCGACAGACGGGATGCGCCATCTCTATTTCGCAACCACGAAATTGACGATCCGGCCGGGCACGTGGATGCGTTTGACAATCCGCGCCCCTTCCAGCAGGCGTGCCACGTTCGGTTCGGCTTCCGCCAGGGCGATGACCTTTTCCGCCGGCATGTCGGGCGGCACGGCGATGGTGCCGCGCAGCTTGCCCATGATCTGCACCGCGATGGTCACTTCGCTGGCCCTGAGCAGTTCGGGGGTCGCGGTGGGCCATGCGCGCTCCACAACCGGCATGCCACCGGGCTCAAGCAGCGCCATCATCGCTTCCGCCTGATGCGGCACCATCGGCGCGCACAGCAGGGAGATGACGGTGGCGGCCTCGCGTCGGGCGAAGGCCATGCCGTCTTCCCCCGCCGCCTTTTCGGCGTCCGCCAGGGCGGAGGTCAGTTCATGCAGGCGGGCCACGGCCACATTGGCGCTG
>NZ_BAIO01000488.1 GCF_000613305.1 Komagataeibacter kakiaceti JCM 25156 | reverse complement strand
GCGGCGCGTGACGCGCGCGGGCGGCGCACTGGCGCTGGGGCCTACGGAATACCGCATCCTGCTGCACCTCATGCGCAATCCACGCCGGGTGTTTTCACGCGCCGAAATACTGGCCGCCGCATGGGATGACCGCATTCATGTGGAGGAACGCACGGTGGATGTGCATATCCGCAGGCTGCGCATGGCGCTGAACGCCACGGGCGGGGCGGACCTGATCCGCACGGTGCGCTCCAGCGGCTATATGCTTGATGACGGGAAGGTGGACTGACCACCGGCCATGGCGTGGTCACGTTCCAGTTTCGCATACCGTTTCAGCGCCCGGTCACGGCGCAGGCGTGACAGCCGCCGGATCCAGAAAATACCGTTGATCTGGTCGATTTCATGCTGGAGGCACAGCGCCAGCAGCCCCTCCGCCTCCTCTTCCGCCTGCGCGCCATCAGGCCGCGTGTAGCGGACCCGCACGCGCTCCGGCCGGGTGACGGGCGCGTGGATGCCGGGCATGGACACGCTGCCTTCCTCCCGCGTTGCGGTTTCCGCGCTGTTCCAGATGATTTCCGGGTTGGCGTAGATACGCGGGCCGTGCCCATCGGTGGGCAGGTCGATCACCACGAGCCGTTGCATGATCCCGACATGGCAGGCGGTGATGCCGATGCCGGGGGCCGCGTGCATGGTTTCAAGCAGGTCATGCGCCAGTTGCCCCGTGGCGGCGGCCGTGGCGTCAACGGGGGCCGCCACCTGTTCCAGGCAGGGATGGGGAAAGCGGATGAGGGGCAGTATGGCCATGGGCGCGGTCAGTACAGGAAGGGACCGTTATCGTCCGCGTTCAGGTTGGTGTAATAGGGAATGTAGAAATTCATGCCGAACGGGTTGTAGGTATGGTCCACCCCCGATACGGGGCGCAGGGGCTGGACGTTGTGTTCCGCAAGGCAGTCGTACAGCGTCTCGCGCAGGTGGGCGTTGTCCTTGTCGGATTTGGGCGCGCCATAGAACAGGTCATGCGCGAAGGGTTTGCAGGCCTGGGGCGTATGGTCGTAATACGCGGCGTACTGGTCCTGCCTGTTCTTGCTGATGTCCTCATCCGTGATCCACTGGTGCGTGGCGACGGATGTGTGCCAGATCTGCTTCCAGCCCGTATGCATGTGGGACAGGCGGGCGATGGCGACGCCATCCTGCTGCGTGCCGTCGCGGCGCACCAGGCTGCCGTGGCAGGCCATGACCTGCACATGGTCGTTGTAGATGGCGCTTTTGACCGTGCCGTCCACAAACCGGGTGGCGGGCGATGTTGCGCCGGGGGTGCGGTTGGCGGTGGCCACCACGGCGGCGGTTACCCCGGGGTCGCGGCAGTAATTCGCCATGGGGCGGGGCGTGTGCTGCGCGCAGGCGGCCAGACCGAGCGGGATACAGATAGCAACAAGACGGCGCAACGGTTTCTTCCTTTGCAATGGGGCGCATGACAGTATCATGCGCCTGTTCATTCTGGCCTACAGAAGTGGCATTGGCCTCACAATAATATAAATTTTCAATACCGCTCTGTGCTTTTGTCTCTTCCTGTCGGGGCGGGTGGCACTTTCGCCGCCCGGGGCGAATGACGGCGCCCTGACATCCCGCAAATCCCGGGGAAGTTTCGGCTACCGCCCTTTTTCAAAAAGCTTCAGGAAACGCCGCCGTTTTGAAAAAAAAGCGGCCCCCAGACACTTTTACTGCTTTTTATCAGTCAGTTGTTTTTCAAACAGCCTCTCAGAATGTCAGGC
>NZ_BAIO01000489.1 GCF_000613305.1 Komagataeibacter kakiaceti JCM 25156 | reverse complement strand
CGGTCGCGCGGGGGAAATTACCACCTGCGCTGCACCCGCCCGTTCCGCGATCCACAGACAGGCGCGCCGCAACCGGGGGAGGAAGACCGGGTCGCGCGCATGAGCCCCGGCGAACTTGCGCGCGCGGTCGTGACGCGCCAGCAGATCATGACGGATTTCGCCGCGATTGACCGGCGGGCCCAGCCGGGGGTCTATCCCGGTTACGGTCCGCGCAGGCTGTATGAGCTGGAAATGGACGCCCTGCGCCATCAGGGGGATTGCGATGTGCTGTGGGCCGCCGCCGCGGGGGCGAACCAGTCGGTGCCCCGGCGGGCCTTTCTGGAATCCGGCGGGTTCCATCCGGATATTTCGATCAACGAACATCGCGAACTTGCGCTGCGGCTGTGTCAGGCCGGGCTGAGAATGGTGCCCTGCGCCGCGCGCAGCTACCACATGATCCACCGTAGCGGCTGGCGGGATCCGCTGGAGGATCAGGACTGGGAAGCCATTTTCTATCAGGCCCATCCGCGCGTGGACGTGGCGCTGCTGCCCATATTGTGGCGCAGCTCAGCGATACGCAGGGCGTGCACGAGCATGCCCGTATCCTTTCCCTGCCGCAACTATCCGCAATCGCCACGCGTTACCGGACGCTCGATACACCCGACGCCGTGCGTGACGCGTATATGGCGGCCATGAATGTGCCGCCGTCACACCTCCATGGATGAAGGAGTGCCCCGATGACGCAACTCCATATTGCCACCTTCGCCACCGAAAACGAACAGCCGGCCCTGTCCCGCATGCTGGCCCTGCTGGGTGAAAGGCTGGAGGCGGAAGGCGTGAGCATGTCGCACCACGCGGCACCGGACCATGACGCGCTGCGCGATACGTCCGAAGGCAGCGTGCGCATCATCTCCCTGGCCCATGAACTGGCGAACGCACATGTGCCATGGGCGGAGGCGGAGCGCGCGCTTGAACGGCGATGCGCCGCGTTATGCGAGCGCGGCGACCCGGTCGTGCTCATGACGGTCTTCCGCCATGTTGATCCACCCGAAGCGAGGATAACGCCCGCAGCCACGCGCTGCGCGTGCGGATCCGCCGGCTGAATTTCCTGGCGGCCGAACTGTCGCGTCGCCACGGCGTGTTCGTGGCCGATCTGGACCGGATCCTGGCCGATACGGGGGGCGTGCCGCTGCGCACGGATTACCGTCTGGGCGGTGATGCGGCGGTGGAGCTTGCGGCGCAGGGGCTGGCGCAGGTGGTCGTCAACAACGCGCTCGACGCCGTCATGCCGTTCGAGGCGCAGGAGCGTGTCATGGCCGCACTTCTGGCCGCGTGCCCGGTCCAGCGGCATGCGGCGGATGTCCTGCCGCAGGAAGTGATCAGCATGGGGCGCGGACGGCGGCGGCAGATTGTCACCACCATTACCGACACGGTGGATGAAAACCACATGGCCACCATGATCCGGCGCGCGCTGACGGGCCAGATCCCGCCTCGGCAGGCGTTTGAAAAGCTGGTCAGCGCGGTGCGTAAACGGGGGCTGCGTGACAGTATCGACGCCATCACATCGGGTATGTTCCGCCTGTTGCGCGCGAGCGCTCCATGACGCCGGTCGAGATGCTGCGCGGCATGATGCTGATCCGCGCGTTCGAGGATGCGCTGGCACGCCGCAAGGATCATGGATTCCAGCTCCTGTCCTCGGGCGAGGAAGCGGTGGCGGTGGGGCTGGCCTCGGCGCTGGAGGAGGGGGATCAGCTTCTGACGGGGCGG
>NZ_BAIO01000490.1 GCF_000613305.1 Komagataeibacter kakiaceti JCM 25156 | reverse complement strand
CCCGCATCGCGCAGCATGACGGGGGGTGATGTCCAGTGCCGCCATTTCCGCCACCAGCGCGCCGCGCCCCTCCCCCGACCAGCCGAGGCCGAAGGCCGCGATGGTCTCATCCGTCAGGCCACGGTTGCGCAGATAGGCCAGCCCCTCGCGCTTCGGCTGGTAGAGCCTGCGCTGCCAGGACTGCTGGACGGCCTCCAGCACGTCACCCAGCGTGCGGGCGCGTTCGGCCTGCTCGCGCCGCACGGGGTCGGGCTTTGGCATTTCCATGCCGGCGGCGGTGGCCAGTTCCTCCACCGCCTCGGGGAAGGAGCGGCCCTCGCTCTGCATGACGAAGGTGATGACATCCCCATGCGCCTGGCAGCCGAAGCAGTGATAATGGTCGTCATAGACATAGAACGA
The DNA here is from genome assembly GCF_000613305.1 of Komagataeibacter kakiaceti JCM 25156. Next base: position 1,338 of record NZ_BAIO01000490.1, on the reverse strand, counting down.
GGGCGTCTTTTCCCCGTGGAAGGGGCAGCACCCCTTCCAGTTCCGTCCCGAGCGCGCCAGTTTCGTCCGCCGCCCGATAATCGGGGCGATGGGCGTGCGGGCGCGCAGTTCATCCAGGAACGCGGGGTCAAGCGCCATCGGCCAGTCTCTCCGGCGTCGGTTATACCGAAAGCTGCGCGCGCACGACAGCGCTCGCGCGTGACGGGTCGAGTGCCGCGCCAAACTGTTCCTTCAGCGCGGCCATGACCTTGCCCATGTCCTTCATGGACAGGGCGTCCGTGCGGGTGATCGCCTCACGCACCGCCGCTCGATGGTGGCGTCATCCAGATCGGGGGGGAGATAGCCACGGACGATCGCGATTTCCGCTTCTTCCTTCTGCGCCAGTTCGGGGCGGCCGCCCTTGATGTACAGCGCCGCCGATTCCGTACGTGACTTGACCATGCCGCGCAGCATGGAAATCACGGCTTCGTCGCTGACCTGATCGTCACCCTTCGCCCGCCCGGCGATATCGACATCCTTCAGTTTTGCGGTGATCATGCGGATGGTGCCGACCTTTTCGCTCTGGCCCGCCTTCATGGCGGCTTTCAGGTCATCCGTGAAACGTGCGCGCAGGGACATGACTGTCAACTCCTCTGCCCGGCGGGGGCACAGCGCCCCTTTCTGCCGGGAATAATTTTCCCATGGTCCTGACGTGCCGATGTGTGGGAATTTTCTTCCCAATCGGGCAGGACGCTGTTAGGCAATACTCCCGGAAGGGACATCATCCAATGCCGATGACGATAGAAAGTATTATCGAACGCCTCGGCGGCGCCGAACAGGCTGCGCGCCTGACCGGTGTCAGCACCGAGGCCATTCGCAAATGGCGGCAGGCGCGCGCCATACCGCCCAAGCACTGGACAACCGTGCTGCGCGAGACCGGCCTGTCACTGTCCGACCTGCAACCCGCCACAGAATCCGACCGACCGGAGCCCCCGATGAGCACGCCAAACCCGCCCGCACCGGCCGACAGGCCCAAAGCCGCGACAGCGGCCCTGATCCTGGCCGATGGCACCGTCCTGTGGGGGCGTGGATTCGGCGCGTATGGCACGGATGCGGCCATTGGCGAGATCTGTTTTTCCACCGGCATGACCGGGTATCAGGAAACGCTGACCGATCCGTCATTCGCGGGGCAGATCATCACCTTCACCTTCCCCCATATCGGCAATACCGGCACCACGCCGGAAGATGATGAAGCCGCCCGCGTATGCGCCCGCGCGCTGGTGGTGAAGGAAGACCTGACCGCGCCCGCCAACTGGCGCGCGACCGAGTCGCTCGATGCGTGGCTGAAGGCGCGCGGCA
>NZ_BAIO01000491.1 GCF_000613305.1 Komagataeibacter kakiaceti JCM 25156 | reverse complement strand
ATCCGCCACCACCACCGGGGCCGCCATGCGGTCCGGCATGGGCAGCCACCGCCAGCGGGCCGCATGTGGCCACCGCCAGCATTACCCCCGTCACCACATGTTTCAGCTTGTGCATGTTCCATTCCTGCATATCGTAAGAAGGTTTATCGCAGAAAATAATCCGTTCGGGAAAGATGCCGCATGCCATGCCGCCCGCGCCTTTTCCATAACGTGGGGGCCGCGGCGCAGGGAACAGGAAGCCCGCAACCGGCCTGCCTGCTTCCCGTATGTATATGGGTATTGACGCCGCGCCGCGCAGGGGCAGGGAGGTGGACCGTGCCCGGGGATATGCGAAAAATCACGCAGGCGGAAAAGCCGCCTGAAATAACGGATTGATAAAGAATGATAAAACTTCATGGCTGCCGCCTTTTTGCAAAAAAGGCGGCGCTTCTGGAAGCTTTTTGAAACAGTCTTTGCCGGACACGCCCTGGCAGTCCGTGCACTATGTGCCCCGGACAGGCCTGTCAGGTCGCGTTCAGGGCCGTCCCACACCGCGCAGGCGGTGCAGGGTGACAATGGCGGCGGTCAGGACCAGTGCCGCGCAGGTCTGGTGTACCGTGCCCGCCCAGACCGGCACCACCAGCAGGAGAGTGGTGACGCCCAGCGCGTACTGCAAAAGCACCAGCCAGCCCATGACCGCCAGCGCGTCATGCACCTCCTTGCCCAGATTGGGCGTGCGCAGCCCCAGCACGATGGTCAGGCCGATCAGCAGCGCGGTGGAGGTCGCCAGCAGGCGGTGATCGAACTGGATGGCGGGAATGTTCTGGAACCAGTTCAGCCAGAACGGGTGCAGCCGCGCGTAGCCACGCGGGATCAGGTGCCCATCCATGAGCGGGAAGGTATTGTAGGAAAAGCCCGCATGGGTGCCCGCGGTAAAGCCGCCCGCAATGACAGTCACGCCCACCAGCAGGCAGATGGTCCATACCAGGCGGTGGATGCGCACCACCTCGCGCGTGGCGGGAATGAAGACGGGGCGCGGCGTGCGGACGGACAGGGCCGTCCACAAAATGGCGATATAGAGCGCGAAGGCGCAGCACAGGTGCAGCACCAGCCGCACCGGGGCCACGGCCGTGCTGTCCGGGTTGAAGCCCGATGCCACCATGAACCACCCGATCGCGCCCTGTAGCCCCCCCAGCACGAAAAACAGGACCAGCCGCAGCATGAGCCCCCGGCTCAGCGCCCCGGTGATGGAAAACCACACCAGCGGCACCAGCAGCACCATGCCCATGAGCCGCCCCCAGAACCGGTGCGTCCATTCCGCCCAGAAAATCTGCTGGAACCCTGACAGGCCGAAACCGTCATGCAGGATCTTGTATTGCGGAATGGTTTTGTACAGCGCGAACTGCCGTTCCCATTCGGCATGGCTCAGGGGCGGGATCATGCCGGTGATGGGCCGCCAGTCCATGATGGACAGGCCCGAACCGGTCAGGCGCGTGTAGCCGCCCAGTGCGATCATGCCCACAAGCATGAAGCAGATTGCGAACAGCCACGTGGAAACGCGCTTCCTGTTGCGCAGCTCCTGCGCGGAAGGCGGCGTGCGGCCCAGCAGGGAGCCGTGGGAAGGATATGCGGACATAGTCGGATTTAGACCGCCCTTGCGGTCCGCCGCAAGGCGATGCTAGGCGCGGGGGAACATATATTGCCACCGGACGGGACGCACGCATGACATTACCGCACGCCGCACCGCCCCTGCC
>NZ_BAIO01000492.1 GCF_000613305.1 Komagataeibacter kakiaceti JCM 25156 | reverse complement strand
CGTTCAGGCGCGCCGGGTCCGCCACCGGCACGCGGGAATGGATGCGGATGGTATGGATATGCGCCATGCTTCCAGCGCGGCATGATGGCGCGCATCCGGCGTGGCGAGAGCATGAGCGGGTCGCCCCCGGTCATGACCACTTCATGGATGTCGGGATGCGTGCGCAGCCACTCCAGCGCGCGCGCCAGCGCCGCGTCATCAAGCACGCCCCCGCCGGGGCCGACATGTTCGCGGCGGAAACAGAAGCGGCAGTAAAGCGGGCAGACCAGCAGGGGCTTGAGCAGCGCGCGGTCGGCATAGCGGTGCACGATGCCCGGCACGGGGGAGAGCGCGTCATCCCCGATCGGGTCCGGGTCTTCGGCGGCTTCCGTATGGCGTTCCGACGGGTGGGGAATGACCTGCCGCCCGATCGGGTCATCCGGCGTTTCGATCAGATTGGCGAAGGCGGGTGGAATGGCGGTGGCGTACTGGCGGGCCACCTGTTCCAGCGCGGCCGCCTGCGCGGGGGGCGACCAGCCCGGCATCAAGCAGGTCCGTCACGCTGCGCAGGGTGCGCGTGCCGACCTGCGGCGCTGAAGGGGGGGGATTGACCGCGGATGTCATGCCGGGGCTGTACTGCGCCGCCATGGCCGCTGCAACCGGAGATCCCGTCCCATGCCCGATTCTGTTCCTGCCCCCGCCGATCCCGACCGGATCATTGACCGGCTGCCCTTCCTGCTGCGGCGCAATCTGGTGCGCCGTGGGGTGCGGGCGTTTTTCGATGCCCGTGGCTATGTGGAGGTCGAAACGCCCTATGCCGTCCCGACTCCGGGCGAGGAAGTGCACCTGAAGGTTTTCCGCACCGAGCGCGCCGGGCCGGATGGCGTCATCCAGCCGCTATGGCTCCATACCAGCCCCGAATTCGCCATGAAGCGCATCGTGGCGGCGACGGGCCTGCCGGTGTACCAGCTTGCCCGCGTCTGGCGGAATGCGGAGGGCAGCCACCTGCACGCCCATGAGTTCACCATGCTGGAGTGGTATCGCCCCGGCGCCGGCCTTTCCGCCCTGATGGACGAGACGGAATCCCTGCTGCGCGCGGTGCTTCCGCCCATGGTGCGGGCGGGGGGCGCGGAAATCGGCATGGCGGCCCCGTTCGAGAGGCTGTCGGTCGCGGATGCCTTTCACCGTTATGCCGGGGTGGATATTCTGGCCACCGAAGGGGATGCGGCCGCCCTGGCCCGCGCCGCCAACTGTGCGTTACGTGCGGGCGAGACGTGGGAGGACCTGTTCTTCCGCCTGATGATGGCGCGCATCGAACCGCATATCGGGCGTATGCGCCCGACATTCCTGACCCACTGGCCCGCCAGTCAGGCCGCGCTGGCCCGTCGTGACCCGGCGGATCCGCGCGTGGCGCTGCGTTTTGAACTGTATGCGGGCGGGATCGAACTGGCCAATGCCTTCGAGGAACTGACCGACAGCGCCGAGCAGCGCCAGCGTTTCGTGGCGGACCGTGCCCGCCGTGCGGCGCTCTACCCCCATGAGAGCGGGCTGGACTGGCCGCTGGATGAGGATTTTCTGGCAGCACTCGACAGCCTGCCCCCCTGCGCGGGCATCGCGCTGGGGTTTGACCGTCTGGTCATGCTGGCGGCGGGAACGGGGCGGATTGCCGATGTGCAGTGGCTGGGCACGGCGTAACGCCGCCCGGCACGGGCGCGTCGGGCTTCAGGCGGCTTCGATGGCCGCGTTCATG
>NZ_BAIO01000493.1 GCF_000613305.1 Komagataeibacter kakiaceti JCM 25156 | reverse complement strand
TACCGTGCCACCGGGTTATCCGAGGGGATGGAAGCCTGTCGGGTTATCGGTGGGGAGCTGCGCGCAAGCGGCTGCTGCTGGAGCGCGAGCGCGCATGGGCGGCAGACCGCGCGGACGCGGTATCAGGATAGCTGGACCAGCAGGTCATCATGGTGGCGCTGCGCGGTCGGGCCGGAAGGCAGGCCGGTGGGCAGAACCGGGCGGTCGAACTGGGCCTCCAGAATCTCGGCGGCGGCCAGATAGATCGCGCTGAAACCACACAGCAGCCCTTCATACCCCGCTACAAGCGTAAGGATCGGGCGGGCGAATATCTCGGCGCTGCCCAGCAGGACGAACAGCACCGTCAGGCTGAAAAACACGACCTGATGCATGCGTGAAGCCACCAGCGACCCCACCGCCATAATGGCCGTGAACAGCCCCCATATCCACATGTAACTGCCCAGCAGGGCAGGGGCGGATGCAGGCGCCAGCCCCCATTGTGGCAGGCACAGCAGCACCACAAGCGACAGCCAGAACGCCCCGTACCCCATGAAGGCGGTCATGCCGAATGTGTTGTCATTACGATATTCCAGCACCCCGGCGGTAAACTGCGTCACCCCGCCAAAGACCAGCCCCATGGCCATGATGGCCGCCCCCATGGGTACGATCTGCGCATTGTGCAGGTTCAGCAGCACCGTGGTCATGCCAAACCCCATAAGACCCAGCGGCGCGGGATTGGCGTTATTGTGGTCATGCGCCATGCGCGGATTCCGTTCTATGATGATAATTATGACAAAACATGTCAGCTTCGCGGGGCGGAACATACTAAAATATGGATTACTTTATGGCATGCCCTGTACCTGGCGGTTACCTGATCCAATACAGCGTGGACATGAAACGCCGCCCTGCCCATGCGGATGACCCGGCGCGCGTTTATGTGAACCGGGGCCATATGCGGCATATGTGGCTGCTTGCAACAGTTGGCCCACGAAAGGCCCTGCAAACATCAAGTTTGATATCAAACAGTCTTCAGGGCGATGACGGTGGCGCTTCAAGCGCCCTGCGCCTGTCGGTCACGGCGGGGGGCGAGAGTTTTTCCGTGCGCCCCGCCGCAATGTCCTGCGCGGAATAGAACGGTGTTTCCGCGCCGTCGGGCAGGCCGGCGACGTGGTTGAGAATAGCGGCGATCTGCTCATCTGGCAGCATGCGGAAGGACGGCATGAACCCCGCATAGGTCTCGCCAGCCTCGGTCATCCGGCCCATCATGCCATTGAGCGCCACGGCCACCACATACTGCCTGCCTTCCGGCGTGGTGGAAATGCGCCCGACCTGCCCGGCAAGCGGTGGAACCCGACCGGGCCGTCCCTGTGCGCGGTCCGCGTGGCACACGCCGCAATTGGATTGGTACAGCATCGCCCCGTCATCCGCCCCGGCTGGCGCAACGGGAAAGGACAGACAGAACATGACGGCGGGCAGTGTTTTCTTCATGTATGTTTCCCGTCCGGTTCCGTCGCGCCCTTCAGGCCGGGAGCAGGGCGGAACCACAGGCACGATAATATGACCGTGTTCGTAACATAACATGAAAAAACCGGTGCGAAACGTAACCGCCAGCCACCCGTCACACGCATAAAAAAAGGGCGCCCTGTCTGAACAGGGCGCCGAGTTAAGGGATTGGGAGACGGTGTGGTGTCACGAGATCCACAGCCCCTTAACTACATTTTCGAATAATAGTTTTTTTAAAACCGAAGTAAT